>NZ_DATCTO010000051.1 GCF_036567905.1 Candidatus Binatus sp. | reverse complement strand
ATGCGACCGCACGGCAGTCTCGGCGCCTTGACGCCAGCCGAGTTCGCAGCGTTAAAAAGACGGGAAACGCAACCGCCCGAGGAGGGCGAAAAAACCGGCGGACTCTACTTATGATTGGCGGGAAATTGGGGAGCAGGCCATACAGGGCGCAATCTTCTCGCGCGCGATGTGCGGCGCATCAGACAATCGCGCCGCAGAAGTCCCTCACCCGCGCCGGAGGCGTGGCCTATTCCGACGGGGCGAGGAAGGAGCCGGGGTCCCTCCGCTTTGGTCGGGATGACACAAAGATGAGAGGTGGGCGGGTAAAGAATACGGACGCAGAATCCTGAATCGCGCGCCCGTGGGCACGGGAGACCAGTGTTAAGAAGGGAAGACAGGGCGCGCTGTATAAGGACCCTCACCTTCATCCTCTCCCTAACAGGGAGAGGAAATTAAGAGAGAGGCAAAAGGAAAGGATCCGGGATTCTTCCCCTTCGGCTGCGCTCAGGGCTTCGGCGGGTGGAAGCGGAGCCTATTCCGAAGGGCTCTAGAATGACGCAAAAAGTGGACGCCTTTCCCCCTTAACCTGTTTGATCACTGGGTGCAGGGGTCACCCCTGGCCGTGGCGACGGCAGCGCAGTATTAGGCCGTTGGCAGGGGCCGCGCGCGACAACGGAGCGCGGCCTTAATACTGGCCAGCCGTGCCAACGGCTGCTCAGACGGGCGGTTTTTCGAGCTGATCGCCGAGAATTTCGGACAGCCGCTCGGCCGGAAGGCGGCGCAAATCGGGAAGCGCGAAGCCCGACGCCGCGGCATGACCGCCGCCGCCATAGTGTTGCGCGAGGATTGACAAATCGACGTCGCAATCGGAGCTGCGGCGCAGGCTGACGCCCTGGCTTCGCAGATCGAACAGCGCGACGATCGTGCGCGTCTGTTCCTTGTAGAGATGCGCCGCGACTTCGCTGCTGTAGCCGAAGCAGCACGCCGTCCGCACCATGATTCCGTTGTCGAGCTTGCGATCGACCATCGTCGCGTGGGCCAATTCGACGCTGCGGCGCATCGCATCCTGACCCGACTCGAACGCGGCGCGCAGCTTGCGGCTCATCCGCGGCTCGCGCAGTTTGAGGATTTCGCGATACGACGAAGTTCCGCCGAGCGTCTGCACCGCAAGCGCCCAGTCGGAAGACTCGCGAATCTTGTGGATCCAGCGATCGTGATCGTCGGCGATCATCACGAAGGGCTGGAAAGCCTCGAACTCGGCGCGCTGGCGATCGGGAAGATCGCGCCCCATTCGTTTGAGAAAGTTGAACGTCAGGCGCGCCGCCGAATATTGCTCGCTGAGAACTTTGCCGGCGAACGGCACCTTGAACTCGGGGGCATCGGCGCGGGAGACTGCGGTGCGATGGTGATCGATCCAGTAAATGCGCGCGCCCCGTTCACTCAACTCGGCCAGATGCGCGCCGGTCGCCGGTGAGTTCCAGGACAAATCGGTGATCCAGATTTCGTTTTCGCCGCCGGCGTCGCCGGACTTGAGCGTCAGCTCCTGGATAACGCGGTCGGCGTCGTTGTTGCCGGCCAGCCGGGTGAGGACTTTATGGCCGTCGTAAAAGCGCGCCACCGCGGCCGCCGCCATCACACCGTCGAGGCATGACGGACCGTGGCTGACGACCTGAATCGAGCGGGAGGTTTTTCCGGGCATAAGGCAACGATTGTAGAGCATTCAGCGCTTGCGAGCGAAACGGTGAAAAGGTGAAACACCGCCGCAGCCGCGGCGCCGCGATGCTCGCGCAGATGCCCAACGGCTTGAGCGCGATCCGGTTCGCGCTGGCCGCGATCTGGATCGAGCTGGCCGCCCGTGGGCATCAGGGACGGCTGGCATTCGCGATAATCTCGATAGTTGGCGCGGGCAGCGATTTCATCGACGGGCGAATCGCGCGGCGGCTGGGAGTCGCGAGCGGCAGCGGGCGATGGCTCGACGCAATTGCGGATGTGACGTTCGTGCTGGCGGCGCTTTTATCCGAAGCGGCGGCCGGCGCGATAGCCTTTTACATCCCGATCCTCATCGCGCTTTCGTTCAGCCAGTACGCGATCGATTCGGTCGTGCTCGGAGGGCGCGCGGCGCGTCCGGTACGGAGCCGGCTCGGTCATTGGGGCGGGATCATCAACTATGCGCTGGTGATCGCGCTTGCGATTTCGCCGCCGCCGGCGCTTGCCGGTGCTATCGTGCGCGCCCTCGCGCCGCTCGTCGCGCTGTTCTACCTATCCGCGATCTCCGAGCGCGCCTGGCTCTTGTACCGCTCGCGCTGATCTGTTAGAGGTTCTTATTCAGCGCAGAGGGCTCCACAAGGGAAACTTATTGCGGTACAGTTCTTGCTGGATCCCAAGAGGGATACACGATGAAACTGCAAGCGCACTTACCCACAGTCAGTATCGGCGCGCGGAATTTGCATGCGGCGATGATCGCATTAGTTTCGCTCTTCGGAGCGGCGGCGCTGCTGCTGATGCTACAATCGGGCACCCTGCTCAATAATACATTGCTTGGGCAGCTGCGAGCGTCGCCGATCATGCCTCCTCAAATTGGCGTTTCGCATCGCGTTTCGCTCGATCTTCACTTCTGGAAGCATCCGATCAGTCCGTGGAAGCGGTTTTCAGTTGCGCACCCGCTACGGGCAAACGTCACTTCATCGCAACGATTCTCAATTGGCATGGACGACCGGGCCGTGTTCAATACCTTCGGCGAAACGGCGCTTCGCGGCATGTTGGCGGAAAAGGGAACAGTACCCGAGCTCAAACCGCGCAATGATCGTCTGATGCTGATGTTGATGTTGCTCCGGCTTGATACGCGTCGCAGCTAACTCTGCTTAGGATTGGCGGGAAATTTGGGAGCAGGCCGCAGCGCCTGCCGGGGTTGCTTTCGTGCCCCTTTAGTAACGCTATCTTTTGGGTCCTATCGCATCATGTGTGTGCCCAAAGGAATCATGCGCCGCTGCTCAAGGGCGCGGGCGCTTAGTGCTTGCCGTAGTCGAGCGCGACGCCTTTGCGCTGCGCGAGGATGTACGCTTCGAGCGCGCGCAGTCGGGTATCGTTGGGATCGAGCGCCTTGCCCTTGAGCGGATTCTCGATGCACCAATCGATCATGTCGCGCAGCAGCGCCACGCGCTGTAGCTGGACCTGGTATTTCGGATAAGTCTCGGGATGCGTATTCGACCCGTCCGGATGGCACATGTCGCAGCTCACGCCAATCGTGCCGCCGACGGCAGCGCCGTCGTGGAATAGCTGGTTCCCTTGCGCGACGAAATTGTCGGTCTCGTTCTTCCAAACTTTGTAGTCGCGATCGGTGAAGCTCGCGTAGGTGTCGCCCTGCTGCGTTCCCTTCGATTGCAACTTCGCGCCGGTTGGCTTGGCCGCCGCTGTACCGGCGCCTGACGCTGCCGATGGAGCCGGTACGGGCTGAGGCGACTGGTCTGTCTGATGCTCTTGCTGCGCCATCTCCCATTTCTCGCTGGGATGCTCGCGCTGCCATTGCGCCATCAACTGGCGCGCGATCTCGACCGCCTGCGCATGCGGCATGGACTCGCCCGGCTTGAGGCCTTTCACTTCCACGCTGGTTTTGCCGTCGCAGAGCATCACGACCGTGCCGCCGTTTTTCGAAACCGGCACTTGATGGACAGGCAGGGGAGGCGCTGGTTGCGCGCGAAGCCGCGGCGCGTGCATCACGACCGCGAGTATCGCGGCAGCTCCGGCGGCGGTTGCCAATGCGATCGATCGTCGGGTCATATTCGCCTCGAGCAAGCTTTCTTCCCCGGCCTCAGTAGCTCGCGAACTGTGGCGCGGGCGGCCGCGCGATCTTGCCGTGCGAAACCAGGTAGTCGGCCTTCACCGTGACCGGGTTGCGATCCCACAGGCTGTAGATCTTGTCCGCCAATCCGTCGGCGCGCACATTTATCCGGCCGTCGCCCAATCCGTCGAACTGATCGAACGGATCCGCCCGGTTCATCTGAATAGTCAACGGCGGCAGCCCGGTCGGCGCGTACGGCCACGGCCACGCCGTCGAGAGCATCCCGTAAAAACTGATGTTCCCGATCTGGTTGTAGAGCATCTGATGGGTATGGCCGTGGATCACCGTCACGTGCTGGTACGGCTTCAGAATCGCCTGCACCTGCTCGGCATCATCGGTCCAGAAATTCCAGTTGCGGTAGTATTTGTAGAGCGGCGAGTGCGAGAAGACCAGCAGCGGAGTGGTGTGCGGCACCTTGGCGAGGTCGGCGGCGAGCCACTTGCGCTCGTCGTCGCCGACTTCGAAGCGCGACTGTATCCCGTTGTCGAGGCCCGCGACCGTGTGCATCCTCTCGGCCGGCGTCATTTTGCGCGCCGTCCAGAAATCCTTCTCGTGCACGCTCATCAGCACCACGACGTGCACGCCCTTCCAGTCAAACGAGTAGTTGGGCGGGCCGAACATCTCCTGCCACGCGTCGCCCATGTCGTAGAACCAGTCGTGCTCGCCGACCATCATTTTCACCGGCGCCTTGACCTCGGCGAGGAGCTGCATTCCCAGGTCGAGCTCCTCGCGCCGCCCGAGTTGCGCCAGGTCACCGCCGAACAGCACGAAGTCGGGTTGCGGATCGAGCGCGTTCACGTCATCGACCGCCCTGGCTACCGCGCGCACGAAGCGCTGGTTGAGCGTGCGCTGATAGAGATGCGAGTCCGAGATGTACGCGAAGGTGAACGGCGGCTTGCCCGCCATCCCGGCCGCACCGGCGGTCTTGTCGGGCGCGGCGTTGGCGACTTCGACGAGCTGGAACGAATGCGGCGGCATCAGGCTCTTCGCCATCACGGCGCCGGTCGTCGCGGCCAGCACTTTCAGAAATGTCCGCCGGTCCAGACCGCGCAATCCGCGCAGGGCCGCGTCGCGATCTTCCATGTATTTCGTTTCGACGCTTTTATGCCGAGCAGCCATCGCCCGCCTGCCTTAAGATTTTTCGTCAGGTTAGTCGCCACCGAGCAACGCCGGATTCTCGTCGGTCTGTGGCGGTCCGATATCGCCGAACGGTCCCGCCAATCCCGGCCCGCGCCCGTTGTCGCCGTTGGCGGCGGCGGTATCGCGCTGCGGGCGGTTGGTGCGCGAACGTTTGAACTGGAGGTCGTATTCCTGCTTGGCGGCGTCGGCGTATTCGGGGCTGGTCAGGCTGGCGAGAAACGCGACCAGGTCGTCCTCTTCGGCTTCGCTGAGGCCGAGCGGAACGATCCCGCCGTCGAGGTACGGGTTCTGCACGCCGCCCTTGTTGTAATGATCGATCGTGTCCCACAGCGTGACCTGCGAGCCGTCGTGGAAGTACGGCTGCGTGACCAGCAGGTTGCGCAAACTCATGGTGCGGAACGCGCCGATATCATGCGGCTGCTTGGTGACCAGGAAACGCCCGAGCCCGCTCATGTCGGTGCCGATAGCCAGCTTGTCGATCTCCTCGGCGTTGCCGCCGCTTTGGCTGAGCGTGTCGAGCGCTTTGCGCGCGAGCGGCACGAAGTTGGCGTTATGCGCCGACACGCCGATGTTGTGGAACTTTTGATCGGTAAACAGCGGCTGCGTCGGATTCCATGCGTGACACGACATGCAGCGGCCCTTGCCGTTGAAAATCGACCATCCGCGCTTGGCCGAATCGCTGATTGCGCTCGGGTCGCCGGCGATAAACTTGTCGAACGGCGAGTCGAATGCGAGTTGGGTGCGCTCGTACGCGGCGATCGCGCGCTCGATATCGGCGAACGTGACGTCGTGCCCGAACACATCCTGGAATTGCTTGCCGTACTCGGGAATCGCCTTGACCTTCGCGACCGCGTCGTCGGTCGATTTCATGCCCATCTCGACCGGATTGGTTACCGGGCCCTGGACCTGCGCCTCGAGCGACGGCGCGCGTCCGTCCCAGAACTGCGTCACGTTGAACAGCGCGTTGAGGACGGTAGGCGCGTTGCGCTGGCCGAACTGCGCGCGGATACCCATCGAGGTCGGTAGCTGATCGGTGAAGCCCTTGGCGGGAGCGTGACAGTGATCGCAAGATATCTTGCCGTCGGCGGACAAGCGATCGTCAAAAAACAGCGCCTTGCCGAGCGCAATCTTTGCCGGCGTCTGCGGATTGTCGGGCGGAATCACCCACGAATAGAGATCGGCCGGGAAACCCGCCTGCTTCTCGGACTTGGGATCGGCAATCGGGCCGGGTCCTTGCGCGCCAGCCAGAGTGAACGAAGCAACCACCACCGTCGCGGCGAGAATGGAGAAGAGAAGCGTCCGTGCGGGCTTCATCCTGAGGTTCTCCGGGGCCCGATGGCGAAGCGGAATGCTCCGCGCGCTATTGAATTCCAACTAGCTCACAGCGGGCATTTTTGTCAACCAGTGCTCGCCGTTGTGCAGCGGAATCGTCAGCTCATCTTGGTGAGCAAATCCGACATGTCGTTGGCGTGCTCTTCTTCCATCTTGTTGATCTGTTCGATCAGTATCTTGGTGGTCGGATCGCCATCGCCCAGCCATCGAATGATTTCCTGATACGTCTGGATTGCGATCCGCTCGGCGACCAGGTCTTCCTTGATCATGTCGAGCAGCGTCTTGCCCTCGACGTACTCCGAGTGCGAGCGGTCCGCGAGTCCCTTGGGATTGAAGTCGGGCTCGCCGCCGAGCTGCGTAATTCGCTCCGCAATCCAATCGGCGTGCTGCTGCTCTTCGTTGGCGTGCTGCAGGAATTCGGCCTTGACGGAATCGGAGCTGATCCCCTGCGCCATGTAGAAATGGCGTTTGTAGCGAAGCACGCAGACTATCTCCGTCGCCAGCGCCTCGTTGAGCACTTTCAGCACCTGCTGGCGATCCGCCTTGTAGCCCTCGGTCACGGCGCCCTCTTCGATATGCTTGCGGGCGTTTTCGCGAATCTTTTTAAGGTCGATTAGAAACTTGTCCATATCGCAGTCTCCTTTGTCATCGCCCAGCGTAGCCCTTTTACCGCTTCTTGGGCAGGATGCGCGCGTCGCAAAGCGTGCCTGCGGGAACGATGAAGCGCGGGCGGTATCGTGCTAGGTTTGGAGCGAATTCGGACAAACGGAATTGGAACCCCGCATACTTGAGCGCGCCGAGCATCCCATCTCGCGCCGCGATATCGATGCCAACGTGCTCAAGGTCCTCTATCGCCTCGCCGGCGCCGGCTACGACGCATTCCTGGTCGGCGGCGGGGTGCGCGATCTGATGCTCTCGCGCAAGCCCAAGGACTTCGACGTCGCCACTTCGGCCCATCCGCAGCAGGTCCGCGAGCTGTTCCGCAACTCGCGCCTGATCGGGCGGCGCTTTCGCCTGGTCCACGTTTTCTTCGGCCGGCAGAATGTCGAGGTCGCCACCTTCCGCCGCCAGGCCGAGGCGGTCGCCGACAGCGACGATCCGCTGATTCGTCTCGACAACACTTTCGGCACGCCCGAGGAAGACGCGTTTCGCCGCGACTTCACCGTCAACGCGCTGTTCTACAGTCCGCAAACTTTTCACGTGATCGATTTTCCCGGCGGAGTTGACGACCTCAGGGCTCGATTGATCCGCACTATCGGCGACCCCGAGTTGCGGATGCGCGAGGATCCGGTCCGCATGATGCGCGCGGTACGATTCGCGGCCAAGCTCGGCTTCGAAATCGAGCCCGCCACGCGCGTCGCCATCGAGCGACATCGCGCCGATCTCGCCAAGGCCTCTGTGCCGCGCCTGGTCGAGGAAACTTACAAGACGCTCGGCCAGCCCGAGGCCGCTCACGCGCTGGTGCTGATGGCAGAGCTGGGATTGCTCGAGTACGTAATCCCGATTCTTTCCACTCATCTGAAATCGCGCGGCGCCATGCTCGCCGAGCAGCCCATCGTCCGCAACATGGCCGCGCTCGGTCGCGCGATCGCGGGCGGATTTGCCCCCGATCATTCGATCGTGCTGGCCGCGCTGATGCTCGACCTGTATCGCGACGAGCACCGCCGTGGCGCCGACCGCCGCGTCGATCTGCTCGGCGAGCTTCGCGCACGCGGCTTTGCGCGCGGCGACACCGAGCAGATGCGCCTGATTCTCGAGGCCTTCGAGAATCTCGCGGCGCCCACTGGCCGCACGCGGCGGCTGATGCGCCGGCCGTACTTTCCCGACGCGCGGATGTTCTTCGAGATGGCCGCACCGACTTACTCGATCGATCCCACGCGCATGTTCCGATTCCTTGCCGCCCCCGACAGCCTGAGCCCCGGCCCCGTCTTGCTCGACCGCGGCGGCGCCGACCCCGC
>NZ_DATCTO010000050.1 GCF_036567905.1 Candidatus Binatus sp. | reverse complement strand
TGCCCCAACACCTTCGCGCAGTTGAGCGCGCACGCGCGTCGCGCGCTCAAGCGGATGCGCCGCAGACCCTCCCTGGTCATGGCCTTCTGGCAGCAGGCCGACCTCTTCCCCTTGTAAGTATATTATGCGAAGCTCAATAGTAGTCGTCGCACTCGCGCTTCTGCTGACGACGTGTGGCTACGCTGTCGCCGAGCATTCGATACTTAGACTAGCTGTTGCTGCTTTTGTAATTGGCGCGCTTTTTCTCGTGGTGGGCGCGGAAGTCGCGGTGCTGGCTTTGATAGATAAGGATCCCGAACAGATCGACGACCAGAACGTTCGCGATCTTCTGACTCGCCTCCAGAGTCAGCACCAAGCGTTTTTGACGGGTCGTCAGGTCGTCGAGGTCAGCCTTATAGTCTTTATGACGTTTCTTGCCGAGTGGTTCTTTGACGTAAAACGGATTGGAGCTTTCGCGCCGTCAGCTGACGCATGGCCACGACTCTCCGCCGCGCTTTCGTCGGAGAAATTCGCTGTTGCGCTCGTTTTCGGTTTGTCATCGCTGATCGTTTTCTGGTTTTCGCAGCTGGTCGCTAAATTATTCGCCGAAGAGCGGCCTCAACAGATCTTGGGTTGGGCTCCAACGCGATGGCTAATATATATCGCGATTTGGGTAGAGCGAGCCCAGTTCGGGGCTCCGGGGCTCTGGGCATGGAGTCTCATAAAGGGGCGATTTCCAGCTAGTGAGCCCGAGCTGGGACCGAGTCGAGACAAACTGTTCAAGTACTCGGCGCAACTCCGCTACGGCCGGGGATTAGACAGCGTTCGGCTTTGCGTAACGGTCGGCGCGAAAGGTGAGGCCACCCTTTCCTCGTATTCGTCGTTCCGGTCATTTGGGCCTGGCTTCAATGGCACCAGGGAAGACCACCGTGTGGAAGGGGAGATACTCAAGGATTCTTGTCGATTTAATTTCATTTGCCTGCCTAATGGCTGCGGAAACGAGTCCCTCGATGGGCCTCACGTCAATGCCATGACGCTTAAAGGAAAGGACTATCCTAAGGGGCAAGTTCTCTGGGATATACGTTTCCCCGCGAATATCCCAGAAGGTGAGAGACTCGAGTACGAGGCCGGGTTTTCAACCAGTCCCGGAGCATACAAGACTGCGGCCGGCGAGAGCGATTTCTACGCGTACACAGTCAAACATCCGACGATCTTAGCCGAGGTGTTCATCGTGCCGACTGACGGAGCCCCGTTCATTTTTGGGGATGGCGAGTGTACTGTTGCGATGTCTGATGATCCCAACGTGAATAGACTCGAAGGCGAGAGAGTCAAAGGCAACATCAAGCCATTCAAGAATGGGCTGAAATTTCCCCTCGCTTATCCCTTCGAAGGAAGCGAGTTCACCTTCACGTGGAGGATTCTTCCGCGGACGACAAGAGGGACCGGCTCTCTATTGAGTCGTCCAAGTGAGCCAGATAAGTGACCCGATCGGCAGATTCCGAACCCTGAGGATTTTAGTGGCTGCTTGCGCCGCCATCGTACATTGCCGTCATCTCTTTATCCTCTATCATCTCCTTCAAAGAGTCAAGCAAAGTTTTCCACAGAGAAACACCCTATGAAGGCCCATTTCCGCAAGTAGAAATACGAGCGTATTCTAAATGCGTTTCGAGGGCCAAACATCACTTGATGACAAAATTTGACCTATGGGGCACACCTTGGACAAAGGCAGCTATCAGGCGAAACACGTCGGCATCTGGCTCCGGGTCTCGACCGAGGACCAGGCGCATGGCGAGAGCCCCGAGCACCACGAAAAGCGCGCCCGCTTTTACGCCGACTCCAAAGGCTGGCAGGTCAGGGAGGTCTATCACCTTGAGGCCGTGAGCGGGAAATCGGTACGCGAGCATCCCGAGACCCAGCGCATGATCGCCGACATCAAGCGCGGCCACATTTCCGGCCTCATCTTTTCCAAACTCGCCCGGCTCGCTCGCAACACGCGGGAACTCCTCGACTTTGCCGACCTCTTCGAAGCTGCCGGCGCGGACCTGGTCTCCCTGCAGGAGTCCATTGACACCTCAAGTCCCGCCGGCAGGCTTTTCTACACGGTGATTGCTGCGATGGCCCAGTGGGAGCGCGAGGAGATTGCCGCGCGCGTGGCTGCTTCGGTACCCATCCGGGCCAAGCTCGGGAAGCCCTTGGGCGGAGCGGCTCCGTTTGGCTACCGCTGGGAAGGCAGAGAGATCGTTCCCGACCCCAATGAAGCGCCCATCCGCAAACACATCTACGAGCTTTTCCTGGAACATCGCCGCAAGAAGACCGTTGCTCGGCTCCTGACCGAGTCCGGGCATCGCACCCGAAACGGTTCGCACTTTACCGACACCACGATCGAGCGGCTTCTTCGGGACCCGACAGCCAAGGGAGTCCGCCGCGCCAATTACACCAAAAGCCTCGGCGAGAAGAAGCACTGGAAGCTCAAGCCCAAAGAAGAGTGGGTGCTCACCCCGGTCGAACCGGTCGTATCCGCGGAGCTTTGGGAGCAGTGCAACCTGATTCTCGAAGAGCGCCGCAAGAACGGCAAGCGAATCGCCCGAAAGCCGGTCCATCTCTTTACCGGTCTTGTCCACTGTTATTGCGGGCACAAAATGTACGTTCCCTCGAACACGCCCAAATACGTCTGCTATGGCTGCCGGAACAAGATCCCGGTCGAGGATCTGGACGCCGTGTTCCATGAGCAGCTCCAGGGCTTTGTCCTCTCGCCCACAGAGGTCGCGGCCTACCTTGCTCAGGCCGACGAGAAGATCGTCGAGAAACAGCAACTGCTTGCGTCCCTCGACGAAAACCGCAACAAAGCCCGTGCCGAGATGGACCGGGTGATGCGCCTCTACCTCGACGAGAAGATTTCAAGCGACGGATTTTCGAGCGAATACCACCCGCTCGAAGAACGCTTCAAACAGATTTCCCAACAGATACCCGAGTTGCAGGGAGAACTGGATTTCCTCAAAATCCGAGCCCTGTCGAGCGATGAAATCCTGACCGAAGCCAAGGACCTCTATGCCCGCTGGCCGGACCTCAGGAACGACGAAAAACGCCGTATCATCGAGACCATCACCGAAAAAATCACCATCGGCAAAGACGACATCACAATCGACCTCTGTTATCTGCCTTCGTCTTCTGAATTCATGGCTGAAAAGCAACGCAACCTCACGGGTTCATCGCGGCCACCAGCATCACGGAGGCGGGAAAAGTGAGCGTGCCCATCACGCGCGAGATGGTGATGCGCGCATCCTCGAGCGGCTGGCGCAGGACTTCGAGCACGTTCTTGCGGAACTCGGGCAATTCGTCGAGGAACAGGACGCCGTGATGGGCAAGGCTGACCTCGCCGGGGCGCGGAATCGAGCCGCCGCCGATGAGGCCGGCGTCGGAAATGGTGTGATGGGGAGAGCGGAAGGGGCGCGTGGCGATGAGCGCGCGGCCGTCCATCAGGCCCATCACGGAGTGCACCTTGGTGGTTTCGATGGCCTCCTCGAAGGTCATCGAGGGCAGAATCGAGGGCAGGCGCTTGGCGAGCATCGTCTTGCCCGAGCCGGGCGGCCCAATCATCAGGACGTTATGACCGCCGGCGGCGGCGACTTCGAGCGCGCGCTTGGCCTGCTCCTGGCCTTTGACCTCGCTGAAATCGACGTCGTAAACATTTGCCGCGCCGAACGCGGCGCTGAGATCGGAGGGCGCGGATTGGAGCGGACGCAGGCCCTCGAAGAATTCGAAAGCCTCGCGCAGGCTCTCGACGCCCAGCACTGCCGTGCCCTCGCCGACGACCGATGCCTCGGACGCATTCTCGCGCGGCAGCATCACACCCGCGAACCTGGCCGAGCGCGCGAGCAGCGCGGTCGGCAGCGCGCCCCTGATGCCTTTGATACGGCCGTCGAGCGCGAGTTCGCCCAGCACCAGATAGGCGCGCAGGCGCTGGCGATCTTTCAACACGTTTTGTGCGGCGAGGATTCCAAGCGCCAGTGGAAGATCGAACGCCGAGCCTTCCTTGCGCGTGTCGGCGGGCGCGAGGTTGATGGTCATCTTGCGGGTGGGGAAATCGAAGCCGGAATTCTTCAGCGCCGACTTGACCCGATCGAGCGCCTCTTTGACCGCGCCCTCGGCCAGGCCGACCAGACGATGCGGCGGCATCCCGGCGCCGATGTCGATTTCGACTTCGACCGGGAACGCGTCAACGCCAACCAACGCGCTCGATATTACGCTTGCGTGCAATAATTGCCCCGACCAGCCGTTTACTGTTAACAGCCAGTGTCGCTGACACTAGCGCAATGAGGGGCTGCGAGCGATGCGCGTTATTTGGGGGACATTGTTACCTGGGTAACAAGGATTCGCGAGCGGTCAGGGCCAGACGGCGCCAGCGGCGACCAATTCATCGCGCTGTGCGCGGCCCAGGCCGAGCAACTCGCCGAGCACGTAGTCGAAATTCTCGCCGACTTCGGGCGCGATCGAGCGAACTTTTCCCGACCCGCCGGAAAGCTTGAACGGGATGCCGGTGACGTTAGTCGTCGTGCCCCTTCCGGTTGCGACGGCGGGCCAGAAGCCGCGCTCTTTCAGTTGAGGATCGCGCGCGCAGAGATCGATGCCGTTTTCGACGACGCCGGCGGCGATGCCGGCGCGTTGGAGGATCGCCATCGCGTCTTCGGCGCTGTGCTCCGCGGTCCAGCGTGAAACGTTGGCGTCGAGCTCGGCGCTATTGTGCATGCGCAGGTAGAGCGTGCGGAACTGCGGATCGCTCGCCCACGATGGAGAGCCAATCGCGGTGACGAATCGGCGCCACTCGGGGCCGGTGCGCACCGCAATCGCGACCCATCGGTCGTCGTCGCCGTCAAGCGGGCGGCATTTGTAAACGCCGTGCGGTGCGGCGGGGCCTTCCTGGGAATTGTAGCCGGGCGCCGGCTGCGTCCGGCCGTTGGCGGAGATGTCCAGCAGCGCGGGACCGATCACGCTGGTGACGGCCTCGAACTGCGAGAGATCCACGAACTGGCCGCGGCCGGTGCGGTGGCGATTCCAAAGGGCGATGAGCGCCGCGAGTGCGCCCGTGTAACCGCCGCAGGTGTCGGCGTACGAATAGCCGTAGCCGGCGGGCGTGCCGTCGGCTTCGGCCATCAGCATGGTGAAGCCGGTCAGGGCTTGCAGGGTCGGTCCGTAGCTGACGTAGCTGGAGCGCGGGCCGGTGTGGCCCAGGCCGGACATGCTGATGCAGATGATGTCGGGCTTGACGGCGGCGAGACTTTCGTAGTCCATCCCCCAACTGCGCATCACGCGGGCGGAAAAATTGTCCATCACGACGTCGCTTTTGGCGGCGAGGCGGCGGGCGAGTTCGACGCCGCGCGGGTGCTGCATGTTGAGCGCGACCGAAAGTTTGCCGCGATTGAGGTCGCATTGGAGGCCGAGCTTGCGATTGCCGAGTTGCGGCGGCTCCTTGCGCTCGACCTTGATGACCTCCGCGCCGTGGTCGGCGAGGATGCGCGTCGCGACCGGGCCGGCGACGACCCAGGTGAAATCGAGGATGCGGACGCCGTCCAGCGGCATCGCCAGCATCATCAGATCACTCCTTCGGCGAAGAGCGCGGCCAGCGCTTGGGGAGCCACCCCGAGTTCGTCGCGCAAAATCTCGCCGGTATGCTCTCCGATCAGCGGCGGCCGGCGCGATACCCGCCACGGCGTGCCGTTGAAAAGATACGGCGCGCCCGGATAGCGGAACTTGCGCCCGAGCTCGGGATGCTCGACCTCGACGAAGTAGCCGCGCTCGGCGAGCTGGTCGTCGTCGAACAACGCCTCGGGCGGGCGAACGGTCGCGTAGGGCTGGCGCAGAAGCTGCGCGCGCTCGAGCAGCTCGTCGCGCGGATAGTCCTTGACCCAATCGTCGAGCACGTCGAACAGATGCTCGGCCATGAGATAGCGATACATCACCTGCTCATAGTCGGGCGCGTCGAGATCGCCGGCCTTGCCGTCGGACTTGACCCATTCGATGAGCGAGGTCCAGTCGCCGAGCGTGCAATGCATGATGTACCCGTCACGGCATTTGCCGACGCGAAAGAAACGGCTCCAATGCAGCGTGCCGCGGCGCGGCTCGGCCTCGCCGCGCTCGAAAAATGCGCCGGCGACATGCTCGACGGCGGCCGCGGTGGCCTCCTGCATGCTGAGGTCGATCCAATTGCCTTCAGCGGTGCGATCGCGCGCGAGCAGCGCAAGCATCACGGCGATCGCGCCGTAGTAAGCCGACGAATGATAAGCCTGCAGACCGAGCGGACGAACCGGAGCGTGATTGGGGAAGCCATTGATGTAGAGCATCCCGCCCAATGCGGTCAGCACGGTGTCATCGGCGATGAAGTCGCGATAAGGGCCGGTCTGGCCGAAGGGCGCAATCGAGCACAGGACCAGCGCGGGGTTCTCGCGATGGAGCGTATCCCAGCCCAGGCCGAGCCGGTCCAGCGTGCCCGGCGCGTAGCTCTCGATGACGACATCGGCCGAGCGGGCGAGCTGGAGCAGGATGTCGGCGCCGCGGGAATGGTTGAGATCGAGCGTGAGGGAGCGCTTGTTGAGATTGTAGAACCAGAAGAACAGGCTGCGGTCGAGATGCGGGAGGTCGTCGAGGAAGGGACCGATGCGGCGCGCGTCGTCACCGGCGGGCGGTTCGACTTTGATCACGTCGGCGCCCATGTCGGCCAGCAGCCGCGCGCAAAATTGTGCGCGATGGCCGGTCAGGTCGAGCACGCGCAGGCCCGCGAGCGCACCCGGCTCGGTCATGGTTTCTTCGCCGATTTCCCCGCGCCGGCGGACTTTTCGATTTGCGCGAGCTTTTGCTTGACCTTGGGCGGGGGCAAGTCCTCGATTGCGAACGCACCGGTGTCGAGCGTCGCGGGAACTTCCATCAGGACTTCGTTCCTGGGGCCGGTGCGTTTGCCGCCGCGCACGCGAATGGTTTCGAAGGTGATGGGATTGACCCATCGCACGCCCATCACGGCGGGTTTCGCCTGACCGTCCTCGTTCACGGGAACGAGGGTGGTGCCTTCTTTATCGAACAGAGTTACTTTTCTGAGTCCCATGATTTTTTCTATTGATTTGCGATTCGATGCTTCAATCGTGCGCGAGAGATGATATGGAGACTGGCGGCGGGATTCAAACAGGCAGGGGCATCGCCGATGCGCGGCCGCGCTCGATACTCGCCAGCGAGCGCGGCGTAAGTTAATCTGGTCGGACGCTCAATTCTTGAAAAATGCGAAGGAGATCGCGCGCGCACGGGCGCGCGGGCAACATGGCGCGTGGCTGAGACCGACTACAAATCGACGCTGAAACTTCCCAAGACCGACTTCCCGATGAAGGCGAATCTGCCCAAGCGGGAGCCGGAAATGCTCAAGCATTGGGACCAGACCGACCTTTACGGGCGCCTGATGGAGGCGCGCAAGGACGCGCAGTTGTGGGTGCTGCACGACGGGCCGCCGTACGCCAACGGCCGGGTGCATCTGGGGACCGCGCTCAACAAAATTCTGAAAGACTTCGTGGTGCGATCGCGCTCGATGATGGGATATCGCACCCCGTTCGTGCCGGGATGGGACTGTCACGGGATGCCCATCGAGCACAAGGTATCGCGCGAACTCGGCGACCAGGCGCGCACGATTTCCAAGCTCGAGCTGCGCAAGCTGTGCCGCGCCGAAGCGGAGAAATGGATCGACTTGCAGCGCTCGGACTTCCGGCGGCTGGGAGTGATCGGCGATTGGTTCAAGCCGTATCTCACGATGGCGCCAGAGTACGACGCGGCCGAAATCGGCGTGCTGCGCAAGATGGTCGAGCGCGGCTACGTGTATCGGGGATTGCGCCCGGTGCATTGGTGCTTCGAATGCCGCACGGCGCTGGCGGAAGCCGAAGTCGAGTACCGCGATCACGTTTCGCCGTCGATCTACGTGGCGTTCGCGTTCAATTCGAACCTCAAGGATGCGGGCGCGCTGGCCGCGGATCGCAGCGACGGCGCCGAGCTTGACGCCGCGCACAAGGCCGGCAAACTGTCGGCCGTAATCTGGACGACAACGCCGTGGACTTTGCCGGCGAATCTCGGAATCTCACTGAACGCGACCTTCGACTACGTCGCGTTGAAGGCCGGCGAGCATTACTACGTGGTCGCGTCGCGACTGGCCGGCAACCTCGAGAAGGAATGCGGGCTGGCAGTCGAAAAACGCATCGCGCTCGGCGCCAAGGCGCTCAAGGCGCTGGACGGCCAGGACATCTTTCGGCATCCGTTTATCCCGCGCGACGTGAAGCTGATGTACGCCGAGCACGTGACGGCGGACGCCGGCACCGGACTGGTGCATACCGCGCCGGGACATGGCTACGAGGATTTCGTGGTCGGCAAGGCCTACGCGCTGACGCCGTTCACGCCGGTCGATGGGGGCGGAGTGTTCACGGCGGAGGGCGGAGAATGGGCGGGGCAGAACGTCTTCAAGGCGAACAAGCCGATCGTCGAGAGACTGCGCGCGGCCGGCGCGCTGCTGCATGCGCAAAACTTCTCGCACAGCTACCCGCATTGCTGGCGATGCCACAATCCGCTGATCTTTCTTGCGACCGAGCAATGGTTCGTGAGCATCGACCACAACCAACTGCGGGTCAAAGTGATCGACGCGATCGACAAGGTGAAATGGTATCCCGGATGGTCGCGCGATCGGATCCGCAACATGACGGAGACGCGCCCCGACTGGTGCATCTCGCGCCAGCGCGCGTGGGGCGTGCCGATTCCCGCGGTCAGATGCGCGAAATGCGATGAGGTCGCGCCGCTGCTTGCGACGATGGATCGAGTCGAGGAAATTTTCGCGCGCGAAGGTTCCGACGCATGGTACAGCCGGCCGGCGGCGGACTTTGTCGCGCCGGGCCTCAAATGCCAGCGGTGCGGCGGCGCCGATTTTATCAAGCAAGAAGACATCCTCGACGTGTGGTTCGATTCGGGCTCCTCGCAAGCCGCCGTGCTTGGCGCGCGCCCTGATCTCGCCTGGCCCGCGGACGCGTACCTGGAAGCGGTGGAACAGGCGCGCGGATGGTTCGGATCGTCGCTGGTCTGCGCGGTGTCGGAGCGCGACGCGGCGCCGTTCAAGAGCGTAATCAGCCATGGACTGACGGTGGATGAGCGGGGCCGCAAGATGTCCAAGTCGCTCGGCAACTCGGAGGACGCCGTCGACGCGGTCGGACGGATGGGGGCCGACGTGCTGCGACTGGTGTACGCGTCGCTCGACTACACCGCCGATATCACGCTCGGCCAGACGATTTTCAGCGCGGTGTCGGAGTCGTATCGAAAGATTCGCAACACCTGCCGGTTCGTGCTGGGCAACCTGGCTGACTTCGATCCCGCGCGCGACGCGGTTGAAATCTCCGACCTGCTTGAATTTGATCGCTATATCCTCGCCGTGTTTTCTCAGGTGGATGAAGCAGTAAGGAAGTGTTACGAAAAGTTCGATTTCCAGACCGCCTACAGGACGCTCTCTCAGTTCATAGTCGTAGATCTGAGTGCGACGTACGTCGATGTCGCGCGCGATCGGCTCTACTGTTCGGCGGAGAAATCGCGCGAGCGACGGTCGGCGCAGACCGCGCTGTTCACGATTCTCGACGCGCTGCTCAGGATGCTCGCGCCGCTGATTCCGTTCACCGCCGAGGAAGTTTACTCGTATCTGCCGGGCAAGAAGGAACCGAGCGTGCACTTGCTCACGCTGAACGATTTGAGTTCATGGAATGACACAGAACTGGTGTCGCGATGGGCGCCGTTGCTCAGGATTCGCGAGGAGGCGCTCAAGCTGCTCGAGGCGATGCGCAAGGCGGGGACGATCGGCGCGCCACTCGACGCTGCAATCAGCCTGGGAGCTGACGATGGCTCTGAGAGCGGACTTGCCCAAACGATCAGGCAGTATCGCGACGAGCTGAGGGACTTGTTCATAGTCTCGGAGGTTGCGATTCTGGGCGACGCGGAAGCAGCCGAGATCAGGCGGCAAGCCGGCGGCCGCGAGGACTTCGCCGTCGATGGCAGCTTCGCCCGAGCCGCCGCGAATCCCGCAATCACGCTACTTGGGCGTCACGCGTCCGGGGTGAAGTGTGCGCGATGCTGGAAGTACTTCGATGACGGCAGCGATCATCCGTTGGACGCAAGATGCCGCGCGGTGGTGGGGGCGTAGCCGTTGCAGGAACAATCGAGCGTCAAGCCTCTTCCCAGCCCTGTACCTGGGCAAGGAGCGGGCAAAGAATCAGCCGGCCGGACGCCGCGCAAGCCGTTCCTGCTTTTGATCGGCGCTATCACGATTCCGATCATCCTGCTCGATCAGGCAACCAAACTGTTCGTCAAGGCGCACATGGCGCTGTATGAAAGCATCGCGATTGTCCCGAACTACCTGGACATCACGTACACGCTGAATCCCGGCGCGGCGTTCAGCATGCTGGCTGACGCGCCGCCGTGGGTCCGTCGAGCGTTTCTGCTGTCGATGTCGTGCGCGGCGATAATTGTGCTGATCGTATTGATAGCGCGATCGGAGCGCGTGACTATCAATTCGGTTGCGTTCGCGCTGATCCTGGCCGGCGCTGCGGGAAACCTGATCGATCGTGCAACTCGCGACGGCCGCGTGATCGACTTTGTGCGCGCGCATTACTACGACCTGAACTACCCGGTGTTCAACGTCGCGGACAGCGCGATCACCATTGGCGTCGCGCTGATCATCCTCGCGTCGTTGTTTGGCGGCGACGCCGAGCCCAAGCCAAATCATTCCAGCTAAACAGCTAAATCCCGGTTCGACGCATTTCAGGGCGCCGCCGCGGCGGGCGACTGGACGCCGACCCGCGTGTTTAAAAATATCGTGGCGGCGCTGAAGCGAGCGGGCGCAGAAAGGCGAAGATTCGTGCGATCCTGGTGGAAAATCCGCGCCGGTATTTCCAGAATTAGCCGGCCGGCGCGTCGATTTTCGTCCAGCCGGGTGATCCAGCTACTTTGAACTCAGTTCGTGGTGGCTCGTGGGAAGCGGGGCGCCGGACTCTACCGCGGCGCGCCATTTGTCGATTGCCTCGACGGTAAACCGCCAGTCGCTGCCGACGCGGAAAGCAGGAAGCTGATTTTTCTTCAGCATCCGGTAAACCGTGGACGAATGCACCCGGAGGTAGGTTGATACTTCCTGCACCGTCAGGACACTGCTCTTCATTTCATCGAATCGATCCATGTCAGCCCTCTTCGTTACGCGCATTTACTTCGTCTTCCCGGCCCTTAACTAGGCACGGGTTGAACCAGCCCGGCGTACGCTATTTAGTAGATACTAAACTCATCATAGAAATGCCAAGCATTCAAGCGGAATTTTCGTCACAATTAGTTATCTGAAGAACGCTACCTGTTAAGAGTCTCAGGACCGCAGCCGGACTTGGCCGGACAGTCAGAGCAGAGGTGCGACGATCTCGTCAATCGAGAGGCTCTTGGTCATCGAATGACCCAGGCGGTCGAGCAGCACGAATTCGACCGCGCCAGCGGCGCGTTTCTTGTCGAGACTAAGCGCGCGGATAAAGTCGTCGCCGTGCCATCCGGGAGGCATCGCAGTTGGCAAGCCGGCACGCTCGATCAGACGCTGCAGACGCGACGCTTCGTCGGCTGAGAAGCCGGCATACGAGCAGGACAGCCGGGCCGCCGCGACCATCCCGATCGCGACCGCCTCACCGTGAAAGTAGCCGCCGTAACCAGCACTCGCTTCGATCGCGTGACCGATGGTGTGGCCGAAATTCAGGGTTTTGCGGAGATCGCTTTCGCGCTCGTCGACGCCGACGACGGCGGCTTTGTGCATCAGCGATCGCGCGACGACTTGCTCGAGCAGATCGGGCCGGCGGGCAAGGATCGAATCGAGGTCGCGTTCCAGGTCCGCGATCATCGGCGCATCCATGATTGCGCCATACTTGATGACTTCGGCCAGGCCCTCGCGAAACTCGCGGTCGGCCAGCGTTGCAAGCGCAGTCACGTCGGCGACAATCAGCCGCGGCTGGTGGAACGCGCCGATCAGGTTTTTGGCGTGGCGATGGTTGACCGCGGTCTTGCCGCCGAGCGCGGAATCCACTTGCGCCACCACCGTGGTCGGCACTTGTACGAGCGCTACGCCGCGCAGAAAGGTCGCAGCCGCAAATCCAGCGAGATCGCCAACGACGCCGCCACCAAGCGCGAACACAACGCTGTTGCGATCAAGCCCGATCTCAGTCATCCGATCGTAGAGAAGCTCGAGCGTCGGCAGAGATTTGGAGGCTTCGCCGGGCGGCACCGAAATTACGGCGGTTGCGAAGCCGCTTTTGCCAAGCGTGTCCTCGACGCGCGCGGCGTAGAGTTTTTCGACCGTCGAGTCCGTGACGACGGCGCATGAACCGGGCTTTAGTCCGGCGTCGCATGCCAGCTTGCCCAGCCGGTCCAGAATTCCCGCGCCCACATGAGCGTTATGCGACGCGGGCCCGAGCTCTATGCGGATGGTGCGCATCTCTATGCGGATCGTACGCCATCCGCCGACGGCACGCATCGTCGCGCCGCGTGTGCGGCGAAGGCCGCGATCACATGATCGGCGAGTTGATCGACTGTGAGATCGGAGGTGTCGATTTGGACATCGGCGCGAGCGTAGGCGTCCGCCCGCTCGGCCATCAGCTCTTTGATTCGAGCCAAAGTGGATTTTCCGCCCTCGGTCAATTTCGGGCGCCTGCTTTTCGACCGCTCGACGCGCGCTGCGACGACTTCGGGCCGCGCCGTGAGGCACACGATCACGCCGGCGCGCTTGAGCGCCGCGCAATTTGATTCGTCGAGCAGTACGCCGCCGCCGGTCGAAATCACTTCGGGACGCAGCCCGTGGCACTGGGGACATCGCCGGCGATCGCCGGTCAGGTGCGCGACCACTTCGCGTTCGAGCCGGCGGAAGTCAGCCTCGCCATGCTCGGCGAAGATTTGCGCGATTGATTTTCCAGCCTGCACGGCAATGACCGCGTCAACGTCCACGAATTTCCATCCGAGCCGGCGCGCGACCAGCGGGCCGACCGAGCTTTTCCCGGTGGCCATGAATCCGGTGAGGATCAGTTTGGGCGTCATTTGCGTTGCAGCGCGGATCCAGGCGCGCGCGTTTTCAAGGTCCGGCGCGCCCGCCGCTTCAGTAGTTGCGGACCTGTTCGAGAAAGCCTTTGAAGTTGCGCGTAATCTCGACGATTGAATCGCCGCCAAACTTTTCGAGGAAAGCCGCCGCAAGTTCGAACGCGACCACCGATTCCGCGATGACCGCGGCGGCGGGAATCGCGCATACATCCGAGCGCTCGATCGCGCCGACTGCTTCCGCCTTGGTTTTGATATCGACCGAGCGCAGCGGCCGCATCAGCGTCGACAGCGGCTTGAACGCGACGCGGACGCGGATCGGCTCGCCGGTGCTCATGCCGCCCTCGGTGCCGCCGGAATTGTTGGAATGGCGGGTGAAGCGGCGACCGGCGGCGTCGTATCCGATTTCGTCGTGAAGTTCGGAGCCGCGCATCCGACCCGCCTTGAAGCCCAGCCCGAACTCGACGCCTTTGACGGCCTGCACGCTGAGCAGCGCGAACGCGAGGCGTCCGTCGAGTTTGCGATCCCATTGGACGTGACTGCCGAGCCCGACCGGAAGTCCAGTCGCAATCACCTCGACGATGCCGCCGAGCGTGTCGCCGGTCTTTTTGCACTCGTCGATTTCGGCGATTATTTTACCTTCGGCGTCGGGGTCCCCCACGCGCACTGGCGATGCTTCCGTGATGCGGCGCAGCTCTTCGATGCTCAGCGCGGCAGGAGTATTGGCCTCGGTCGCGCCGATGCTCGCCACGTAGCCGAGCACGTCGATTCCAAACGGCGAAAGAATTTGCTTTGCCAGGGCGCCGATCGCCACGCGCGCAGTGGTTTCGCGCGCGGAAGCTCGTTCGAGCACGTCGCGGATATCTTCGAGATTGTATTTGAGCACGCCCGCCAGGTCGGCATGGCCGGGCCGCGCGCGCGTGACGACGTCCGCCTCGGCGCGATCCTTGGGATCGGCGGACATCCGCTTGACCCAATTCTTGAAGTCGCGATTCTCGATGATGAACGTGATCGGACTGCCGAGCGATTTGCCGAAGCGGATGCCGGAAACCGGCCGCACTTCGTCCTTTTCGATCAGCATTCGGCCGCCGCGGCCGTAGCCCTTTTGGCGGCGTGCGAGATCGGCGTTGATCGCGGCAAGGTCGATGTCGAAGCCGGCGGGCACGCCTTCGACCGTCGCGACCAGCTCTGGGCCGTGCGATTCACCGGCAGTCAAAAATCGCAGCATCGGTTTGTCTCGCCTCCCGCGCGTATTCGTTCGGGCGGGCCTCCATCACCCGATTCAACCAGACTGGACGCGCCCGCGAAAGCGGTGGATCGATCGGGCAAAGCTGGGACTCGGCAGCCTGGCGGTTCGCCGCATCGCTCGCGCGGGGTGTAAGTTGCATGCGCGCGGCCGGTTTGGGCGCGGCGCACAGAGAGTCAGGATGCAGGCAAATGTTGTGATCGTCGGCGCAACGCGCGGATTCGAAACGCTGACGTATTCGATTCCGCCGGCGCTCGACGGGCGCATCCAGCCGGGGCATCGCGTGCTCGCGCCGCTGCGCTCGCGCAAGCTGACGGGAGTGGTCACGCAGGTCGGCGAGCACCTTTCGGCCGGACAACTGAAGCCCATCCTCGAAGTCCTCGAGCCGCGGCCGCTGTTCGATCGCGCGCATCTGCAGTTGATGGAGTTCCTCGCGTCTTACTACATGGTTTCGATTGCGGACGCGTACCGGATCGTGATTCCCGCGGTCGCGCGGGTCGAGTCGAGGACCGCGTACCGGCTCGCGACTCCCCCCGACCAGTTGGCGCGCGCCGCGTTCACGCGAGTCGAGCGCGCGATTATCGAGACGATCGCCAAGCGCGCGGCAACCACGCGCAGCCTTGAGAAAATCGGCCCGCCCGGCGAGGTGCGCGCCACCATCGCCCGCTTCGTCGCGGACGGCACCCTCGAGCGCCGCGACGCTGCCACGGGGAGGCATCGCGATACCGCGGATTCGATCGCGCGACTCGCCGGATGCGCAAGCATCGAGGGCGTTCGCGGCTCGAAGCAGCGTGAAGTGCTCAGTGCGATCGCCAACGCCGGCGCCGCAGGCGCGCGCATCGCGGATCTGAAGGCTGAAATCGACGGCGCGAGCGCGGCGTTGAAGAGCCTCGCCCGTCGCGGGTTGATCGCGATCGAGGCGGCGCCCGGCGCGATAACCCATAATGTCGCGGCGGCCGAGTTCGACCTCACCGTTGAGCAGCAAGTCGCGCTGGATGCGATTTCACCGGCCATCGAGCACCGGCGCTACGAAGCGTTTTTGCTCTGGGGTGTCACCGCCAGCGGCAAGACCGAAATTTACCTTAAGCTTGCCGCGCGCGCGCTCGCGGCCGGGCGAAACGTTTTGATCCTGGTGCCCGAGATCGCGCTCGCCGACGAGATCGTGCGATCGTTTCGCGCGCGTTTCGGTTCGCTGGTTGGCATCGCCCACAGCGCGCAGAGCGTGTCGGAGCGATGGGCGAGCTGGATGGCGGCGATTGGCGGGCAGGCGCGAGTGATGATCGGTCCGCGCTCGGTGATCTTTGCGCCGATTCACGACGCCGGGTTGATCGTCGTTGACGAGGAGCATGACGCTTCGTACAAAAATGAGGAAGGCATTTACTATCACGCACGCGACCTCGCGGTCGCGCTCGCCGGATTTTCGAATTGCCCCATCGTGCTCGGCTCGGCGACCCCGTCGAGCGAGTCGTATGCGAATTCGCGGCGCGGACGGTACCGGCTGATCCGGCTCTCGCGGCGGGTGAACGATCGCGCGATGGCATCGGTCGAAGTCGTCGATATGCGGCGCGAAGTCGCCGACGCGCGCAGGCTTGCGGCGGCCAAGCCCGCAAATGGAGCGGGACCGGCACAGCCGAAGCCTCAAGCGGCGGAAGTTCCGGATGCGGTGCCGCTCTCGGCGGCGTTGGCCGCCGCGCTGCGCGAAAATCTCGCGTCGGGCGGCCAGAGCATGGTCTTCCTCAACCGCCGCGGGTTTCACAATTTTCTGCAATGCCATATCTGCGGCAACGTGATCGCGTGCCCGAACTGCAGCGTCAGCATGACGTTTCATATGCGCGACCGCTCGCTCCGATGCCATTACTGCAACAATCATACGGCGGCGCCCGACACCTGCCCCGAATGCCATGGCTACGGGCTCAAGGGCCAGGGCTTCGGCACCGAGAGACTCACGCAGGCGTTGGCGGAGATGATGCCGGCGGCGAGGATCGAAAGAATGGACTCCGACACCAGCAGTCTGCGCGGAGCGCGTGCGCGGATGCTGGCCGAGCTTCGCGCGGGTGAAATAGATATCCTGGTCGGTACGCAGATGATCACCAAGGGTTTCGATTTTCCCGGCGTCACGCTGGCCGCGGTGGTAAACGCCGATTTGGCGCTGAACATGCCCGACTTCCGCTCCGCCGAGCGAACGTTTCAATTGTTGACACAGGTCGCGGGACGCGCGGGACGCGGCGAGCGTCCGGGCCGCGTGATCATTCAGACCTACGCGCCCAATCACTACAGCATCCGCGCCGCCAGGGATCAGGACTACGCGCGCTTCATGCGGCGCGAGTTGCAACTGCGCCGCGACCTTATGTATCCGCCGTTTGCGCGCCTCGCGATGGTGCGAATCGAGGGCGCGGAGCCGCGCCTGGTCAGGCGCACGGCCGAGGCGGTCGCCAAATCGCTGGCTACGGCTTCGACCCCGGAGGGAATCCGCGTGCTGGGGCCGGCGCCTGCGCCGATCGAACGGATCAAGCAGCGCTACCGCTGGCAGGTGATGGTAAAATCGCGCGAATTAAAACCGATGCGCGCGGCGATCGCCGCAATGCGCGCCGAAGTTGGACCGTCGGCAGAGCGCGACGGCGTTTTTCTTGCGATCGACATCGATCCGGTAAGGATGCTGTGAACGAATGAACGAGACGAACGAGCATCAACCGATGCATCATGTGCCGCGCGCGCATCACGCCTTCGATGTGAAGATGAAGGACGGCGCGACGATCCACGTCCGCCAGCACGGCATCCCCGGCGCGCCGCGCCTGGTGCTCAGTCACGGCAACGGGCTTGCGATCGACGGATATTTTCCATTCTGGGGACCGTTGCGCGAGCGTTACGAAGTGATCGTCTTCGATTTCCGCAATCACGGGCACAACCCGTTGCACAGCGCGCAAGGGCATACGTGGCAAAACTTCGTCGCCGATATGGACGCAGTCTGGCACGCGATTAATCGCGAGCTTGGCGCCAAGCCTGCCGCCGGGCTGTTTCATTCGCTGTCGGGCGTCACGGCTGCGATGCATGCGCTCAAGCATGGACCGCGATTCGACGCGCTGGTGCTGTTCGATCCGCCGGTTTATCCGCGCCAAGGGCATCCAATCCAGTACCTGCAGTATTCCGACAAGGAATCGCTCGCCTCGCGCGCGGCGCGGCGCCCCGAGCGCTACAAGGATCCGATGGAGCTGGCTAGGCAGTTCGCCAAGCGCTTCAAAAGATGGGTGCCGGAAGCTTACGAACTGATGGCGCGGGCGACGCTGCGCCACGATCGCGCGAGCGGCGACTGGATTCTTGCGTGCCCGCGCGAATATGAGGCGCAGGTTTTTTCCAGCGCTGCGAACCCGGATCTGTGGCCGCAGATGGCGCATTGCCCGGCGCCGGTAAAACTCGTGTGCGGAGATCCGACGCTGGAAGACGTGATGGCGCCGGCGCTGATCGGGCGCGCGATGGCCGAGGAGCTGGGACTGGCGTACGAAGCGATCGCGGGGACCTCGCATTTTCTTCAAATCGAGCGTCCCGCCGAGTGCATCCGCGCAGTGGAATCGTTTCTTGCGCCGCTCGGACTCGCCGCGCCAGTTGCCCTTTGATAGATTTGTAAAATCCGGTATCCACGATGGCGCTGCTGAAAATCCGCAAATTTCCCGACGACTCGCTCAAGCAGCCGGCCGCCCCGGTCAAAAATATCAACGGCAACGTCGAAGGCCTGATCGACAGCATGGTGCAGACCATGTACGCCGCGCCGGGCGTGGGCCTGGCCGCGCCGCAGGTCGGCGAATCGAAGCGGATAATCGTGCTCGACACCGACCATGAACAGCCCGGCAAGCATCTGCTGAAACTCATCAACCCACGGGTGGTAGAGGCCGAGGGCAAGATCGTTTGGGAAGAGGGATGCCTGTCGGTGATCGATTACACCGCCGACGTGGAACGCGCGGCGCGGGTGCTGGTGCGCGCGTGGACGCCCGACGAGAAGGAGATCGAGATCGAAGCCGGCGATCTGCTCGCAGTGGCGTTGCAGCACGAGATCGATCATCTTGACGGCAAACTCTTCATCGACCGCATCAGCCGAATCAAACGCGAACTCTACAAGCGCAAACTGAAAAAGTTAATCAAGGAGGGCAAAGCCGATAACGTGCGCCCCTCCACGGTGCGAATCTAAAATCGCCGAGTCACTAAAGATCGTTTTCATGGGCACGCCGGCCTTGGCGGCCCGCATCCTGGAGCGGCTCGTAACGGCTTCGGGAGCCGGCTTCCGCGTGGTCGGAGTTGTCACGCGCCCCAACCAGCCGCGCGGGCGCGGGCTCGGCACGGAGCCGAGCGCGGTCGGCGCGCTCGCGGCGCGCCATGAAATTCCGACGCTGAAGCCCGTCAAAATTCGGACGCCGGAATTTTTGAGCGAGCTGAAGGCATTCGCGCCCGATCTCCTGGTGGTGGCTGCTTATGGACGCATTTTGCCAAAGTCGATTCTCGACGCTGCGCGAATCGCGCCGATCAACGTCCACGCATCGCTCCTGCCGCGCCATCGCGGTGCCGCCCCGATCGAAGCTGCGATCCTGGCGGGCGACGCCGAAACCGGAGTCACGATCATGCGGATCGTCGAGCGGATGGACGCCGGCCCGATCTATTTGCAGCGCAGCATTTCGATCGAATCAGGCGACACGCAAGGAACGTTGAAGGAAAAACTCGCGGAGCTTGGTGCGGACGCAGTGCTCGAGGCGATCGATCTGGCTGCGCGCGGCGCGCTGGTCGAAACACCGCAGGACGAAGCGATCGCCAGCTACACGGCACAGGTCGAAAAGAAGGACGCGGTGATCGATTGGACGGCGAGCGCCGTGCAAATCGAGCGGATGACGCGCGCATACGATCCGTGGCCGGTGGCGCGGACGCGCCTGGGCGGCGACGAAGTTCTCATCTGGCGCGCCGCGGTTGCGCACGAGGACGGAAGCGTCGAGTCTCCTGGCACGATCGTGAGCGTGAAGCCCAGTCCCGTGGTCCAGTGCGGAACCGGTCGACTCAGGCTGCTCGAGGTGCAAGCTGCCGGGCGAAAGAGAATTTCCGCGGCTGATTTCCTTCGCGGCAAACGCGTGGAAGCCGGCGCGCAGTTCGGCTCATGAGCGAAGATCAGGCGAAAATACCGCCCGCCGGGCGATCGAGCTCGCGGACCGACGAAGGGCTCGCGTCGCGAACGGCGGCGGCCGAGATTCTGTATCGCGTCGATCAGGAGTCCGGTTACGCCGACGTTCTGCTGGGCGGGCGGCTGCCCGATTTTGCGCCGGCGGATCGCCGGCTGATCACGCGGCTGGTGCTCGGGACGCTCGCATGGAGGGGACGCCTCGATTACGAGCTGACGCAGCTGACGGGACGCAAGCTCGAAGGGATTCAGCCCGCGGCGCTGGCGATCATGCGGATGGGGCTTTTTCAGCTTCGATTTCTTGACCGGATTCCGCAGCACGCGGTGGTGGATACTGCGGTCAGCATTGCCAAGCGAATTCCCGAGGCGCGCAAGGCGTCGGGCTTCGTCAATGCCGTAATGCGCCGCGCGACCCGTGAGACGGCGCCGATGCCGGCGCGGGAGCGCAACGAAAAAAGTTATCTCGCCGTTATGTATTCGCATCCACGCTGGATGGTCGAACGATTCGTCGATTGGTTCGGCGTCGCCAATGCCGAGCGCCTGATGACGGCGAACAACGACGCCGCGCCCAACGTGATCAGGCTCAATCTCGCGCGCGGATCCCGCGCGGAGATAATCGAGAACCTGAGCGCCGACGGTTTCGAGATCGGCGCGCCCGGCCGCGCGCCCGAAACGATCGTGCTCAGCAGCGCGCCGCACTTCGAGTCGCGCGCGTATCGCGACGGCCTGTTCCACGCGCAATCCGAAGCGTCGCAGATGGTCGCGCGAATGCTGGCGCCGCGTGCGGGCGCGACGGTCGTGGATTGTGCGGCGGCGCCGGGCGGCAAGGCGACCCATCTGGCGGAGTTGGTGGGAGAGCGCGGCCGAGTGATCGCGGTGGACCTCAATCTGGGCGGACTCAGGAACGCGCGCGGCCTGGCGCACCGACTGCGGCATCGTAATCTCGAGTTTGTTTGCGCCGACCTGGCGGCTGCGGTGCCGCTTGCACCCTCGAGCATCGAAGCGGTGCTGCTCGACGCGCCGTGCACGGGAATCGGGACCTTGCGGGAGCATCCGGAGATCAAGTGGCGGCTCAAGCCCGGCGATCCGGCGCGAATGGCTGCGATACAATCGCTAATGCTCGAGCATGCGGCGGCGATCGTGCGTCGCGCGGGCGCGATCGTGTATTCGGTTTGCAGCATCGCACCCGAAGAGGGCGAAGGCGTGGTCGATGGATTTCTCGCGCGCCACGGCGATTTCGAAATCGATCGCGCCGTTGCGGCTGACGGCGTGTTGAAAGACGTGATCGACGCGCGAGGATTCATGAAGACGCGGCCGGACGTCGGCGGACTGGACGGTTTTTTCGCCGCGCGCCTGGTTCGCAGGAGATTCGCTTGAGCACTATCCGTGGGCGGCGCTGACTTTCGGAGAAGATTCACTGAAAAGACTGAAAATCGCGTAGGCGCTTTGCCTGCTGGCGGCGATGCGATAGCACTATCTGTGGCTACAGCGACTTTCGGAGGGGACTGACTGAAACAAGCCGACAAAATAGCGCCGTCGATTTTGTCCGCCGATTTCGCGCGGCTCGGCGAAGAAATTCATGCGCTCGAAAAGGCGGGCGCCGACCTGATTCATTTCGACGTGATGGACGGGCATTTCGTGCCCAACATCTCAATCGGAATTCCGGTGCTGGAGTCGGTGCGCAGGATAACCAAGCTGCCGCTCGATGCGCACCTGATGATTTCAGAGCCAGCGCGGTACGTCGAAGCGTTTGTGAAGGCGGGCGCCAATTTAATTTCGGTGCATTGCGAGGTCTGCCCCGACATCCCCGCGATGGCGAAGCGAATCCGCGGCTTCGGCGCGCGCGCGTCGATCGCAATCAATCCCGAGACCGGCGCCGACCGGGTGCTCCCCTTCGCCGAGCATCTCGACATGATCCTGGTGATGAGCGTGCATCCGGGATTCGGCGGCCAGGGGTTTATCCCGGCCGCGCTGGAAAAGTTGCGCTACATCCGGCGCGAGTTGAAGCGGCGCGGACTCAGTATCGACCTCGAGATCGATGGCGGCGTGAAGCTCGATAACATCGCGGAGGTGAAGGCGGCGGGCGCCAATGTGTTCGTGTCCGGATCGGGAATATTCAGCAAGCCCGATTACACAAAAATTGTGGGCGAGATGCGCGAGCTGATTGCGCGCATTCCTGCGGCGATCTAGGCGAGCGCATGCGATTTCCAACGGACTCGCGCGCTATCGCCTCGGATGCTATAACCACTCGTCGGTGTTCTCCCGATCACGCTCAACCGGAGACGGGGTGTAGCTCAGCCTGGCCAGAGCACTGCGTTCGGGACGCAGGAGTCGCTGGTTCAAATCCAGTCACCCCGATTTCTTTTCAGTGAAGTTTCTCCGCAAGTCAGCTGCAACCGTGAATACTGCTTCTGCCTCTCCGCTGGTCCGCTCTCTTTCAGATGGTGCCGCCTCAGTGAATCGTCTCCACAAGTTTTTTGCGTTCGCAGCAGGGGCAAGGGCAAGGCGCCATCCACCGGGGCGCTACATTGTGAAGGAAATTCACTGAAAAAAATGATTGAAGCACTCCTGATAGTTGGCGCGTACCTGGTAGGCTCGATTCCGACCGGCGTGATCGTGGGCCGGATCCGCGGCTTCGATCCGCGCGGAGTCGGCTCGGGCAATATCGGAACGTCCAACGTGGCGCGCGCGGGCGGTACGAGCGCGGCGGTGATAACCTTCGCCGGCGACGTGCTGAAGGGCGCCATACCGGTGATGGTGGCGCGGGCGGCGGGGTTTCCAATTGCGGTTATCGCGTGGACCGGTCTGGCGGCGTTTGTCGGCTCGATTTGCTCGGTGTTTCTCCGCTTTCGTGGCGGCAAAGGCGTGGCGGCGGCACTGGGAATTTGGCTGGCGCTCGCGCCGATGGTGATTCTGGTCGCACTTGCGGTGTTCGGCGTGGTGTTTGCGATTAGCCGAATCATGTCGCTGGCGTCGATAGGCGCGGCGATCGCACTGCCGCCGACGGCCGCTGCCCTGGGATTGCCGCATAATTATTTGCTGCTCGCGATCCTGATGACGGCGCTGGTCCTGTTTCGCCATCGCGCGAATATCCAGCGCCTATCGCGCGGCGAGGAGCCCAGGTTCCAGCCCAAACGAAGTGACCGCGTCGCCTCCAGTTAGTGCCTGTAGATTAATCGGACGCCCGCCAGTTAAGCATTGCGGAGGTTCCAGGAGCGCCACGCCGGGCGGTATCTATAACGCGGTGACGTGCATCGGCGGAAAATGCCCGTTGGCATCGCGCTTGCGTTGACCAATGCGCTGGATGTTGCCGCAATCCCGCTGGATGGACTAGGTATTGGTCGGAGCCGTCCTGATGCACGCGCGAGGCGGGGGGGCTTGAACCATCGGCATCCTAGGAGAATGGTTAATAGAGGATGCGGGGCGGCGGGCCGGCATTTGTCCCGAACGGCCAGTCTGAGAAAAGACCGAGAGGAGACTTATGAAGAAGGTTGAGGCGATTATCAAACCGTTCAAGCTCGACGAGGTCAAAGAGGCGTTATCGAGTATCGGTGTGCAGGGTCTCACGGTCAGCGAGGTCAAGGGATTCGGTCGTCAGAAGGGGCATACCGAGCTGTACCGCGGTGCGGAGTACGTCGTGGACTTTCTGCCCAAGGTAAAGCTCGAGATAATTGTTTCCGACGAGCTGGCGGCGCAGGTCGTCGAGACCATCGAGCGCGCGGCGCGAACCGGCAGGATCGGCGACGGGAAAATCTTCGTGATGCCGATGGAAGAGGTGGTGCGTATCCGCACCGGCGAGCGCGGCGTCAACGCACTGTAGCTATCGCGCCGCGCAATCAGTCAGTTCTTCTTTCCGTTGCTCGCGACGGCGCCGTTTGACAGTGCGCGCCCCGATACGCTCGAATCCGGGCGACTACGTCAATGCGATACCGCGCGCTTAGCGACGTCCGCGTCGTTGATCTCACTCACTTCATTGCGGGTCCTTACGCCACCAAGTTGCTGGCGGACATGGGTGCCGACGTCGTCAAGATCGAGCCGCCATGGGGAGACGGCGGACGCAGGCTGGGGCCGCATCGCGCCGGCAATAAAGATCGCGGCGCCCTGTTCGCGTTTCTGAATCTCAACAAACGCGGCGTTACGCTGAACTTGAAGCATGATCGCGGCCGCGAACTCGTCGCCGGTCTGCTCGACGGCGCCGATCTCCTGATTGAAAACTTCGCGCCCGGCACTCTGGCCGCGCTTGGTCTGGCGCCCGATGAGCTGATCGCGAAGTTCCCGAGGCTGTCGATCGTCTCAATTTCAAATTTCGGGCAGGATGGGCCGGACCGCGACGGCAAGTTGAATGATCTGGCGCTGTTCGCGCGCGGCGGATGGACATTTCCCGTGGGCGAGCGCGATCGCGAGCCGCTGACACCGCCGGGCTCGCTCGCGCAGTACGTCGGCGCGCTGTACGGGGCGATTGCCGCGATGCAGGCGCTGGCGGCGCGCGATCTGGGCCTCGGCCACGGTCAGCATATCGACGTCTCGATCCTCGAGGCGACCGTCGCCACGATGATCTATGAGACCGTCACCTTTCAGTACACCGGAGTCGTGCGCAGCCGCGAGGGCAAGCGCTACGCGGTCGGCCCGTTTTTGATCGCGACCCTGAAGTGCAAGGACGGATACGCCGGCCTGCATTGCGTGACCGACAAGCAGTTCGAGGCATTGTGCGATCTGATGGGGCGTCGCGAGCTCGCTTCCGATCCCCGGTTTAATACCGCATTGAACAGGATGCTCAACAACGACGCCCTGCTCGAGGTCGTTGAAGCGTTTTTCATCGGCCGTGAACGCAACTGGCTCTACCGCGAGGGGCAGCGCCGCGCGATTCCGCTCGTACCGATACCGAGCGTGGCTGAGGTGCTGGAGTGGGAGCAGACCAGGGTCCGCAATTATTTCGAGACGATCGATGATCCGGTGCTCGGAACGATTCGTGTGCCGGGGACCCCGTTTCGCTTGACCGCGCATCGCGGGGAAGCGCCGCGGCCGGCGCCGCGACTCGGCGAGCACAATCGCGAAATCTTCGGCGGGCGGTTGGGGCTGAGCGACGGCGAGATCGACGCGCTCGAGAAAGCGGGCGCGATATGAAGACCATCTTTGACGGCAAGCTTCGCGTGCTCGACATTTCGATGGGATGGGCGGGGCCGCTGGCCGGTCAAATGTTCGCCGAGATGGGCGCCGAGGTAATCAAGGTTGAAGATACGCATCACTTCGACTGGTGGCGCGGTTCGCTCTCGATGGCGGCGCCGGAGATGCAGCCGATAGAGCGCTCAGCGGTCTTCAACACCGCCAATCGTGGCAAGCGCGGTGTCACGCTCGATCTTGCCAGTGCGCGCGGAATTGAAATCCTCAAACGCCTCGTCAACCTCTGCGACATCCTGGTTGAGAATTTCAGCGCGGGCGTGATCGATCGGCTCGGCCTCGGCTACCATTCGCTCAGCGCGATCAATCCGCGCCTGATCATGATCTCGATGCCTTCGTTTGGGAGCGACGGCCCCGAATGCAACATGCGCGGCTACGGCAACACCGTCGAGGCGATGGCGGGAGTGACCGGACTCACCGGCTATCACGACGGCGACGGGCAGCATTACACGCTTAGCAACGCCCTTGGCGATCCCGTCGGCGGGTTGCACGGCGTGTTCGCGCTGATGGTGGCGATGCGCGAGCGCGAACGCACCGGGCGCGGGCAATTGATCGAACTGGCGCAGGTCGAGTCGCTGATTCCGTTCGTCGCCGGGGAAATCCTCGACTATCAATTCACGGGCAGGCTGCCGGCGGCGCGCGGCAACCGCCATCGCGAGCACGCGCCGCATGGAATTTATCGGTGCGCGGGAGACGACACCTGGATCGCGCTTGCCTGCGAGACCGACGATCAGTGGCGAAGTCTCGCCGGCGCGTTGGGCCTCGAGCGCATTGCCGCTGACCGGCGCTTCGCGGGCGCCTCCGCCCGCAAAGCCAACGAGGACGCACTCGACGCGGAGCTGTCGCGCGCGATCGCACAATTGAACGCCGACGATTGCGTCGCCCGTTTCCGCGATGCGGGAGTGCTGGTTGCGCCGGTCAATTCGGCGCCGGCGGTGATCGCCGACCCGCAGCTCCAGAGCCGCGAATATTTCGTTGCGATCGATCGCGCCGTCGTCGGGACGCATCTTTATCCCGGCGCCGTCGCGCGCATCCCGGATACTCCGCTGCGCGCCGATGCTCCCGCGCCGCTGCTCGGCGAGCACAACCGGCAGGTTTTCGCAGAGCTGCTTGGAATGACGGACGACGAGATTGCGGAACTCGAGCGGATTGGCGTCATCGGATCGAGTCCGCGCCAGTATCGCGCCGCATCGTGAAAATCCAGTCGCGCGGGCGCGGAGACTCGCGCGTCAGTGCACGTTGTCGCTTGGGACGAAGCCGTGCAGGCCCTTGAACGCGCCGTCGAGCACTTCGATCTGCGAGCCTTTGTCGTCGCTGTTGATGATTCGCACCGGAGTGTTGTTGTCAACCTGCTTGGTGGCGAGTCCTTCGCCAAGCCCTCCGATCATCCCGCCGACGACCCCGCCTTGCTTTTTCAAATCGCTCAGTTTGGTGAACGTATTCTCGTCGGGATAGACGGCGACGGTGCTTTCGCCGTTGTGCGCGACCAGCTTATGACCGCATCCCGCAAGCGCAAGCGAAGCTGCAATCGTAAATGCGCAGATGACGAGCGTCGAATTTCGCATCGAAAGTCCTCCTCGACCGCGAGCGCAGCGGCGCCGGCCGCCTCATCCCATGGTCAGGACTTGTAGCACGAGCTTCGGGAAAACGGCCATACGCCGCCTGCGCGCCGTTGCGAAAACGCCGGCTGACGGCTTCGGGGTCGCGCGCAAATCGCCATAATTTCCAGCAAATCATGAAAATTGCGGGGCATTCGGGCCCATGATAGGCTTCACGATTCGCTCGGCGGGCAAGCGCGCCCGCAGCGCTCCAGGAGGAATTTTTTGTTGTCCGCGGAAAACACAGTGCCCGCCGCCAAACGCGCGGTCACGATGGAAAAACTGGTCAACCTGTGCAAGCGCCGTGGAATTGTTTTTCCAACGAGCGACATCTACGGGGGACTCGGATCCACCTTCGACTACGGCCCGCTGGGCGTCGAGCTCAAGCGCAACGTCAAGGAGGCGTGGTGGCGCGAGATGGTGCAGTACCGCAGCGACGTGCTCGGGCTGGACTCGGCGATTTTTCAGCATCCGCGCACCTGGGAAGCGTCGGGTCATCTCAAGAATTTCACCGACCCGCTGGTCGATTGCAAAAACTGCAAGCAGCGTTTTCGCGCCGATCGCATCGCGGGCGGCAACTGCCCCGAATGCGGCGGCGAACTGACGCCGGCGCGCAATTTCAACCTGATGTTCAAAACGTTCATGGGTCCGGTCGAAGACACCGCGGCGGTGGTCTATCTGCGCCCGGAAACCGCGCAGGGGATTTTCTCGAACTTCGAGAACGTCGTCGATACGCAGCGCGTCAAGCTGCCGTTCGGCGTCGCGCAGCAGGGCAAGTCGTTCCGCAACGAAATCACCACCGAGAATTTCATTTTCCGCACCCGCGAGTTCGAGCAGATGGAGATGGAGTTCTTCGTTCGTCCCGATCGCGAGGAAGAAGAGAAGTGGTATCGCTATTGGGTCGATTTCCGATTCAACTGGCACGTCAAATTCGGCATCAAGCGCGAGCATCTGCGCGCCCGCGAACACGCGACCGATGAATTGTCGCATTATTCGAGCGGCACCACCGATATCGAGTTCCTGTACCCGTTCGGATGGGGCGAGTTGGAGGGTGTGGCCAAGCGCGGCAGCTACGACCTCGATCAGCACGCGAAGTTCAGCGGCAAGGACCTGACTTATTTCGACGAGGACACCAAGACACGCTTTCGGCCGTGGGTGATCGAGCCCGCGCTGGGGGTGGATCGCGCGATGCTCGCGTTCATGCTCGACGCGTACGACGAGGACGTGGTCGATAACGAGGAGCGCATCGTGCTGCGGCTCGATCCCCGTCTCGCGCCAATCAAGGTTGCCGTCTATCCGCTGCTGCGCAAGGCGGGACAGCCCGAGAAGGCGACCGCGGTGCGCGACGCGCTGAAGCGTCATTTCACCGTCGCTTACGATCAAGCGGGTTCGATCGGCCGGCGCTATCGCCGCCAAGATGAAGTCGGCACGCCCTACGGCGTGACCATCGACCATCAGACGATGGAAGACGACACGGTGACCGTTCGCGATCGCGACTCGATGACGCAGGATCGCGTGCCGATAGCGAGGCTGGTCGAAGAGATCAGCGATCGAATAGGCTGGACGCGCGAGATCGCTCCGGAGCCGGCATAACTTTCAAAATCTTTCCGCATGATGCGGAGACGGGAGACGCAGATTCACATGGGTCGTATTCATCCTGAGATCTACTTTTTCGGTGCGGGCGCGGTGGAGGGACGCTCCGCGATGCGCAATCTGCTGGGCGGCAAGGGCGCGAACCTGGCCGAGATGGCGCGGCTCAAGCTGCCGGTCCCGCCCGGATTCACGATCTCGACGCAAGTCTGCAACTACTTTTACAATCACGGCCACAAGTACCCCAAGGGTCTCACCGAAGGCGTGGCGAAGAGTGTGGCGCGAATCGAGAAGGCGCTCGGGCGCAAGTTCGGCGACGCGAAGAATCCATTGCTGGTGTCGGTGCGATCGGGTGCGCGCGTTTCGATGCCGGGAATGATGGACACGGTGCTGAACCTCGGCCTTACCGACGAGACGATGAAGGGACTGGCGGATATCAGCGGCAACCCGCGCTTCGCGTGGGACTCGTACCGGCGGTTTTGCCAGATGTTCGGCGACGTGGTGCTCAAGCTCAAGCCGGAGAACAAGAACGATCCTGATCCGTTCGAGGAAATTATCGATCGCAAGAAGGCGGCGCGCGGCGTCAAGAACGACACCGACCTGAAGGTCGATGACTTGCAGGAACTGGTCGGGGAGTTCCGCGCGATGATTCGTTCGCGGGTCGGCCGCGACATCCCGCAGGATCCAAGCGAACAACTGTGGATGGCGATCGGCGCGGTGTTTGACTCGTGGCACAACGATCGCGCGATCACCTACCGGCGAATCAACAACATCCCGGGCGATTGGGGCACCGCGGTCACGGTGCAGTCGATGGTGTTCGGCAACCTGGGCGACGATTGCGCCACCGGGGTCGCATTCACCCGCGATCCCGGCACCGGTGAAAAAGGAATCTACGGCGAGTATCTGCCCAACGCGCAGGGCGAGGACGTCGTCGCCGGCATCCGCACCCCCAAGCAGATAAGCCTGAAGGCGGGGCGCCAGTGGGCCGCGCGCGCGGGTATCAGCGAGGCCGAGCGGGTGACGCAATACTCGACGCTCGAGGAAAGCTTTCCCGACGTTTACAAGCAATTCCTCAAAATCTCGGCGCAGCTCGAAAAGCATTTTTGCGATACGCAGGACATGGAATTCACCATCGAGCGCAATCGCCTGTTCATGCTTCAGACCCGCACCGGCAAGCGCACCGCGCAAGCCGCAGTGCGCATCGCGGTGGATATGGCCGACGAGAAGCTGATCGATCGCAAGACCGCGCTCAAGCGCGTCGAGCCCGAACAGCTCGAGCAGTTTCTGCATCCGCGGCTGGACCCGTCGAGCAAAAAGCACGTGATCGCGCGCGGACTGCCCGCATCGCCGGGCGCGGTCAACGGCGAAGTGGTGTTCTCGGCGGATGAAGCGGTCGCCGTGGCGGCGTCGGGCCGCAAAGTAATCCTGGTGCGGCTGGAGACCTCGCCCGAAGACATCCACGGGATGCAGGTGGCCGAAGGAATCCTCACCGCACGCGGCGGGATGACCAGTCACGCGGCCGTGGTCGCACGCGGGATGGGCAAGTCGTGCGTCGCCGGCGTCTCGGCGCTGGAAATCGACTACGGCGCCGGCACGCTGTCGGCCAACGGCACGGTAGTCCGCCGCGGCGAGTACATCACGCTCGATGGAGCGTCAGGCGAAGTGATCGAGGGCCGGGTGCCGACGGTCGATCCCGAGATGCCGCCCTACTTCAAGAAATTTCTGTCGTGGGCGGACGCGCAGCGCAAGTTGGGAGTGCGCGCCAACGCCGACACTCCCAACGACGCCAAAATCGCGCGCGAATTTGGCGCCGAAGGGATCGGGCTGTGCCGCACCGAACACATGTTTTTCAATCCCGAGCGAATCTCGGCCGTGCGCGAAATGATCATGGCGGAGAACGCGGAGCAGCGTGGGCGCGCACTTAAAAAGATTCTGCCGATGCAGCGCGAGGACTTCATCGGAATCCTGAAGACGATGGCAGGGTTGCCGGTCACGATCCGTTTACTGGATCCGCCGTTGCATGAATTCCTCCCGCATGCCGACAGCGAGCTGCGCGACCTGGCCGCCAAAATCGGCACCACGCTGGAGCATTTGAAGCAAGTGCGCGAGAGCCTGTTCGAGGTCAATCCGATGCTGGGGCATCGCGGCTCGCGGCTGGGAATCAGCTTCCCCGAGATTTACCAGGCGCAGGCGCGCGCGATTCTCGAGGCGGCGTGCGAACTGCGCAAGCAAGGGGTCAAGGCGATGCCCGAAATCATGCTGCCGCTGATCGGCGAGCGCAAGGAATTCGACATCCTGGCGGCGCAGATTCGTGAAGTGGCGGCCGCGGTGTTCAAGGAACGCGGCATCAAAGTGCCATTCACGATCGGCACGATGATCGAAGTGCCGCGCGCGTGCGTGGTTGCGGATCAGATCGGCGCGGTCGCGGAATTCTTTTCATTCGGGACCAACGATCTCACGCAGATGACCTATGGAATCTCGCGCGATGACTCGGGAAAATTCCTCCCCGACTACATTCGTACCGGAGTTTACAAAAACGACCCGTTCGCGGTGCTCGATCCGGTCGGAGTCGGCGGGTTGATGCAAATCGCGATCGAGCGCGGGCGCAAGGCGAACCGGAAATTGAAGATCGGGATTTGCGGCGAGCATGGCGGCGATCCCGCCAGCGTCAAGCTGTGCCATCGCCTCGGGCTGGATTACGTGTCGTGCTCGCCGTATCGGATTCCGGTCGCGCGGTTGGCTGCCGCGCAGGCGGCGATCGAGGCCTCGCAGAAAAAAGTTGCGTTCAAGGACGTGTAGCGCAGGGGCGACCCCTGGCAGGGGTGACCCCTGCACCCAGTATTAAGGCCGCCCGCCGTTGGCGGGCGCGGCCTCTGCCAGTGGCTTAATACTGCGCTGCCGTCGCCACGGCCAGGGGTGACCCCTGCACCCGATGTTAAGAAAAGACGCGGGCGGAGTTTACCCTGAGCGAAGTCGAAGGGCCCTGTTAGAACCGGTAAGGGGGAAAGAGGCGGCCGCTCGCATTTTTTTGTAATCTTGAGCGCAGCGAAGGATCTCGCGCGACGGCGCGGGAATCTAGGCGAAGTAATCTTCGGCACGGATGGCGGAGATATCGAGCTGGTAAACGCGATTGTCGCGCAGGACCTTGAGATTGACGCTCTCGCCGGGCCGATGGTTGCGGAGCGCCTCGTAAAGAACCCGCCGGTCGTTCACGTCGGTGTCATCGATCGAAATGACCAGGTCGCCCTGTTGCAGGCCGGCTTTCTGACCCGGACCGCCGGGCATCACGCCCGCGATCACAACGTGGTCGCGCAGCGTGTATGAGAGCACGCCGAGCCAGGCGCGCGGTGCGGTGGTGGTGCGCCGGCCATGTTTGATCAACTCATCGCGGACGGCGAGGAAACATTCGCCCGGCACGCCAAGAATCGCGCGGCTCAGGTCGGCGAAGTTCAAGTATGAAACCGCCACCACTTGCGCCTGAAGATTGCAGATCGGTCCGCCGCTCATCCCGATGTTGAGCGACGAGGCGGTGACGCAGACGCACTTGTCGAGCACGAATTCCCAGACCGCGTCAAAGGGACCGAGATACGTGATGATGCCGCAATCAGCGCATCGCTTCTCGCCGCCGAGACTGCCGACGGTGAACGCCTCCTGCCCGACGACGCATTTTTCCGACGACACGACCTCCACGCAGGGAATGTTGTCGCGATCGATCTTCAGCAGGCCGAGTCCGGTGCTGTAATCCTTGCCTACGATCTTTGCCTTGAGTTGCTCGCCCCCGGGCAGCGTGACGATCACGTTTTGCGCCCCGAGCAACAGGTAGTGAACCGTGAGGATCAGTCCGTCGGGGCTAATGACGGTGCCGGTGCCGCGACGATCGGTGCCCAGCCCAATCGCGGTCGAGACATGCGTCGATGGGATATGCGAGTGAACGCCAACGGTGGCGCGGAGAACTTTTTCAAGCAGGAATATGGGCGCGTTCACGTGGATGTCCCGCGAATTAGGCTAGGACCGCGCACCTGCCGTTTCAAGCGCGATCGTTCAAAGCGTGTGGCGAAAAAAAAGAGGCGGTCCCTGACGAGACCGCCTCAGATGAGAAAATCGAAGGGGTTTACTTCGCGCTCTTCACCCGCGCATTGGGCAGCGCGGTTTCATTGGCGCGAATTGAAAGCGTCTGCAGCGCTTCGCCGAGATCGAGCTCGCTATACTTCGGATTGGAATACAACTCGTCCAGCCGCTTGACCGCCTGATTCGCGGTCACCCCGCCCATCGAGAGCTGTCCCGAGAGCTGACGGATAATGCGACGGGCGCCCTTCCAATGAAACAGTTCGGCGGCGGAATTGAGGACGTCGAGTTTGCCGACGCTCACCCGCATCGCATCGGAGTAGCCATTGACGTAACCGTCCTTGGCTGCGCCATTGAGGCGGCCCCAGAAATTGCCATTGTGGCTCACGTTGGCCGAAGCAAAAGCAACAGCCCAGCTAGCAACAAAGCCCAGCATCACGCCGGCGGCGAATTTCTTCATTTCGCGATGGTTCTCCCCGATTCGAAGGCAACCTGTTTAGCAATAATATCTCGTAAACGCAAAGTTGGTTACATCCCAAATTGCGGTACGTTGGACGGCATTGACTGAATAAAGCCCTCCGAACCTGCCGAAGGCCTCGCTTAACCGGCTCTTTCCGCCACCGACGCATCCTCCGCCTCCCACAACAGGCCGGAGTCTAGAGCATTTCGAGGGCCACGTAAATACGGTCATTTTTCGCTCTCAAAAGGCGCCGCAGGATCACAGGATTGAATGGGCGCGCGTGGCGGTGCCATGATCATCCCCCGTCGGCCCGTGGCGCCAATCCGATGTCCATCTACGAGCAGGTTCTTACGTTTATCCACAGGCCCGAGCCTGAATCGTTCCAGCGGCTTGCGCTGGACGTCTTTCGCCATCAATTCGAGGCGGTTGGCGCATATCGGCGCTACTGCGAAGGGCGCGGCGTCGATCCTGGCGCGGTGCGGATCGTGGACGATATCCCGGCGGTCAGCAATGTCGCATTCAAGTACGCCGACTTTGCGATCGACGGGTCCGTGCAATCAGCAGAAGCAGCCATTTTTCTCACCAGCGGGACCACGCAGGGGCGGGAACGCCGCGGACGCCATATCGTTGCGCGGCCCGAGATTTATCGCGTCTCGGCGATCTCTCATCTGCGCACGATGCTGTTCCCCGACGCTCGTCGAGTGGCGATTCTCGCGATGCATCCGACCGCGGACGTGATGCCGGAGTCGTCGCTGGCGGCGATGATCGGCTGGTGTATCGAAGAATTCGGGACGCGCACGCATCTGGCGGCCGCATCGCGCGACCGTATCGATGTTGAAGCGGCGACCGGGTTTCTTGCCGACGCCGAGGCACGGCGCGAACCGGTGTGCATCCTGGGCACCACGGCTGCCTTCGCGGCGCTGTTTTCCGAGCTTCGCAGCGGCGGCGTGAAGCTTCGGCTCGCTCCGGGTTCGCGAATGATGGACACCGGCGGGGCCAAAGGGCAGGCCGTACCGATGCAAGCCGCGGAGGTGATTGGCCGGGCCGGCGAATTGCTCGCGATCGCGCCCGCGATGGTTGTCAACGAATACGGGATGACGGAATTGTGCTCGCAGCTTTACGACGCGACGGCGTTCAACTGCCCCGGCGTGTCGAATACAAATTCGCAGGAGAATACGAAAGACCGGTTCAAAATTCCGCCGCCATGGCTGCGCGTGACGGCGCGGGATCCGGTCACCTTGAGGCCGATGCCGGACGGGGAGAGCGGACTGCTGACGTTCTTCGATCTGGCCAACGTCGGCTCGGTGTCCGCGGTCATGACGGAAGACCTCGGCTGGGTCGAGCGTGGCCGGGTTCGCCTGCTTGGCAGAGCGACGGGCCGAGAGGCTCGTGGCTGCGCGCTGGCGATTGGGCAATTCTCCGCGGCTGAAGCGGCGCGCAGGACGGAGGTGACCCCCGAACGCGTGGAGGCTCCGCGATGAGCGTTAGTACGGCGTCGAGCCAAGCGCAGGCGGGCGCGCCAGGTCCCGGCACGGCCGGCCTCGATTCATCACGGCTGATCGAATCGGATATAGCATCGGCAGCGGCGCGCGTGCGCGGAGCAGAAAACGTCAACCCCGGCGCGGATCGAATGGCCAGGGCACTGGCGCGCGCGTTCGAACTCTGGCGCGATCGGGATTACGCGCGCCGAAGCGAAGCGATCGCCGCAATCGCGCGCTCGGCGGGGTATTCCGTCGCGATGCTCGAAAACTCGATCGACGCGCTGCTGAAACCATTCACCATCGACGCGTTGAAGTCGATCGCCGCGCGGGTCTCGGCGAGCGGCGGGATCGACAGGCCAAAGACGGCCGGATTCATCGCCGCGGGCAACGTTGCCGGCGCCGGGATGCATGAGATCGCGATCGCGCTGGTGGCAGGCGCAGGGGTGCTGGTTAAAACCGCCTCGGCCGAGCCGATATTTTTCGCGGAGTTTGCGCGCACGCTCGCCGAGATCGATCCCGACGCCGGCGCGCGCATCGAGGTCTTCCACTGGAGCCGCGCGCGCGCGGATCTGACCGCGGCGTTGATCGCGAATTGCGAGCGAGTGGTGGCGTACGGCGACGACCTGACGATCGAGTCGCTTCACAGCCGGCCCAATGTGATCGGATTCGGCAGCCGGGTCAGCGCCGCCGTGGTCGCGCCGGGCGCTACCGATCCGTCGCGTATCGACAGGGTCGCGGAGCTGCTCGCGCGCGATGTCGCATTGTTCGAGCAACTGGGCTGCCTGTCGCTCCATCATGTGTTCGTGGTGAGTCATCCCGGCGACGCAGCGCGCGACCTGGCGATTCGAATGTCAGCGGCGCTCGAACGCATGGGGAAATCGATGCCGCCGGCGAAAATCCCATTGCGCGACGCCGCCGAAATACGCGGATTGCGGGAGCGCGCGCGCTGGCGGCGGATTGCGGGCGAGCCGGTCGAGCTGTTTGAGGGAGACCGGCTTGAATGGACGGTGGTTTTCGAGCCGAGTTCGGCGCGGGATGACTCCTTCAAAGTTTCGCCGGGGTTCAGGACGGTGCACGTGACCGGGGTGCGCGATCTCGGGGAATTTCGCGATTGCATCGCGGGTGTATCGGGACGGATCGAAGCGATGGCGGTGGCTGGCGATGAATCGGAAGCCGCCGGCATAGGCGCAACCGTCGAAGCGATCGGTATACCGTACGTGTGCGCACCCGGCGAGATGCAATCGCCGCCGCTTGATTGGCGCCACGGTGGAGGCGGGTTTATCGATATGATGGTTGGAGCGCGATGAGCGATCTCGGCGATTTCTTCCGCCAAAATCTGGCGCAGACTTCCGACGCACCGATCGGGCTGGAGATCTCGCGCGCCGAGGGTTCGTGGCTGGTCGCGTCGGACGGACGGCGCTATCTCGATTTCATCGCGGGGATAGGCGTCTGTGCCCTCGGCCACGGACATCCCGAGGTGCTCGCCGCGATCGGGGAGCAGGCGCGACGCCATCTGCACGTCATGGTGTACGGCGAGTACGTGATCGAGAGCCAGGTGATGCTGGCGCGAAGGCTCACCGAGCTTCTCCCGCGGCCGCTCGAGCGCGTGTATTTCACCAACAGTGGAGCGGAAGCTATCGAATGTGCGCTGAAGGTGGCGCGCAAGTTCACCGGACGCGCGGGATTTGTGGCGTTCGACGGGGCGTATCACGGTGACACGATGGGCGCGCTTGCGCTGGCGGGAAATCGCGCGATGCGCGAGCCGTTCGGCGCGCTACCCGGCCCGGTGCGGCATCTGCCGTTCGGCGACGAGGGAGCGCTTGCGAAAATCGATTCGACCATCGCGGCGGTGGTTGTCGAGCCGGTGCAGGCCGAGGGCGGCGTGCGCATCCCGGAGGCCGGATTCATTCGCGCGCTGCGTGAACGATGCGATCGCGCGGGTGCGATGCTCATCTTCGACGAGGTGCTGACGGGCTTTGGCCGCACCGGCAAGCTGTTCGCGCTCGAGCATTTTGGCGTCGTGCCCGACATTGTCGTGATGGCCAAGGCGCTCGGCGGCGGTCTGCCGCTGGGCGCATTGTGCGGCCGCGACGAGCTTCTTGGCACGCTCTCGCACGATCCCCCGCTCGGACATATAACGACCTTCGGCGGCCATCCGCTTTCGTGCGCAGCCGGACTGGCTGCCCTGAACGTGATCGTGCGCGAGCGTCTATACGAGCGCGCCGCGACGATTGGCAAGGAGATCGTGCGGCGGCTGTTGGCGATGCGCGCGCCGGAAATCGCGGCAGTGCGCGGACTCGGGATGCTGGTGGGTATCGAGTTTCGCGATGCGGCGCTGGCGCGGCGCTTTGTGGCGGCGACTTTAGCGCGCGGGGTGGTTCTGAACTGGACGCTCAATGCGGACAACGTAGTCCGGCTTGCGCCGGTGCTTACGATCATGCCGGACGAGGTCGATTTTGCGTTGAGCGCGATGGAAAAGGCGCTTGATGCAATCCGGCGCTGAGGTCAGGCTGTTGGTAATCATGAGAGGAGTTGGACGGCGCGGAAAAAATGTTGGGGGAGCCTGATTGGCGGAGCAAATTAAAAACGACGGCCGATCCGCGCTGACGTATCCCGGCCTCGGCCGCGCCACTGCGGAGTTCATCTGGACCGAGGATGACGAGGAATCGCTGCGAGTCGTGAAACTCGGCGGCGCGGTCGCGATCTTCATGCTGCTGGCGTACCTTGCGCGCGAACAGCAGGTGCGGGGAGAGCATTCGCCGGGGTCAGGCCTGGACTGGCTGATGCTGGGCGTGACCTGCCTGTTCTTCGGGCTGGTGTGGACGCG
>NZ_DATCTO010000049.1 GCF_036567905.1 Candidatus Binatus sp. | reverse complement strand
TGCTCGCGAGTCCGCCTTCAAGCAATTTCATCGCAACGATTTGAAGCAGTGGTATCGCCTCCTGCTGCGCAGCTCGAGTTTCCTGAACCTTGGTCTGCACGAACGAATAGCCGTTGCGCTGCTGGAACTATGCTCAGACTTTGGAATCGAGGAATCGCGCGGCACGCTGCTGCGCGTATCTTTCAGCCATAAGGACATCGCCAACCTGGTCGGCGCCTCGCGGCCAAGAGTGACCGAGCATCTGGCGCGATTGGAACGCGAAAAGTTCGTCATTCGCCAGGGACGACAGATGGTCGTGCAAGTCACCAAGCTTTTCGATTCCATGAAGAATGCGCAAGCTACTGCGCATCTAGCCGGTGCGGGTCTGAATTGAGCGGCGCCCGCCGCTAAACGGGTCCCGGCTTAAGCGCGCACGCTCCGAAATCGTTGACCGAGGGCGTCGCAAAAGGAATCGCAAGACCTGGCTCCGTATGATCCGCGAGTTTGACCGGGTGAAGCTTTGGAAACTGACTCCAACTTTGTACGCGTCGAGTTGATCGACGATCCAGCCGCGATTGCTGACTTCGGGTTCGAAGCCCGCTGCGAGGGCGACCACTTGATTTGCCGTCGCTGTGGAGATGCCAAGCTGTCGATCGCGGCAATCCTGGTGGTGCCCGCGGGAGGACAAGCGCGATGGGCGCTGTGCGCCAATTGTTTGCTCGAGATGCCCTGAAGCAGCGCAGGCTCCGCGCGGTTCAGAGTTGAAAAGTAGAATCTTTGTATCGTTAGTCAACCTCCAAGCAGAGAGCATCTTATCAAAATGAAAACGGGATTTTTCGGCAATCGGAAAGTGACGATCCTTGCCGCGTTGCTTTTCGCAACTCTGGCGACGGGTTGTTACGGCCCTGGCTGGGGAGGCGGAGGCTACGGCGGAGGCTATGGCGGAGGCTACGGCGGAGGCTACGGCGGGAACAACGGTTGGTGGGGTGGCGGCCCCGGTTGGTGGGGTGGCGGACCGAACTACTACTCGAACAACGGTTACCGCGGCTACGGCCGTGGCGGTTATGGTGGGCGCAGAGGCATATTTGGCGGCTATGGTTCCGGTCACAACACTTGGGACGCGAGTAGTCGCGGGCGCAGCAGCCTTGGCGGCGGCGGCGGCGGTCATGCCGGCGGCGGTGGACACGGTGGCGGTGGAGGCGGCGGTGGACACGGTGGCGGTGGAGGCGGCGGTCATGGGCACTAATCGTCGATGGCGGGAAAAAGCAATGCGTCAACCAATAAATGGTAATCGAAGAAGCACGGCCGGTTGGCTGGCTCTGTGGGTCTTGCCCCTCGTACTTGGGATTTGGATCGCCCCGGCGGCCTTGGCGCAAGAGCCGGGCCAGAAGACCTTCAGTTCGGCTGTGGAGGCGAGCGACGCTTTCGCCGCAGCCGTACAGAATCACGATGAAGCGGCGATGCTGGCGATTCTGGGTCCATCCGCACGCGGCCTGATTTCCTCCGGCGATCCGGTCGCCGACAAGAACAATCAGGATGCCTTTGTCAAAAAGTATCGTGCGTCGCATCAGTTTGCCGGCGCTGGCGACGGACGAACCTTCCTCTACATCGGCGCCGAGAATTGGCCGACTCCGATACCACTGCGGCAAAATGGATCGCAGTGGTACTTCGACTCGGATTACGGCAGGCAGGAGATCTTATATCGGCGAATCGGCGCCAATGAATTGGACGTGATCAAAGTTTGCGCTGCGATCGCCGATGCCCAGCGAGACTATTTCGCCGCACTGCACGACGGCGCCGCGGAGCATCAATACGCTCAGAAGTTCCGCAGCACGCCAGGAACACAGGACGGCTTATACTGGGAGGTCAAGGCTGGCTCGCAGCCGGTTAGTCCTCTCGGTCCCCTGGTCGCTGAAGCGGCTGGCGAAGGCTATCAACACACCGGCCAACCGCATCCCTTCTACGGCTACCTTTTCCGGTTGCTGACCAGTCAAGGAGCCAACGCGCCGGGTGGCGCCAAAAGCTATATCGTCGCGGGCAAGATGACCGGAGGATTCGCGCTGGTTGCCTATCCTGCCAGCTATCGCGACTCTGGGGTGATGACCTTCATCATCAATCAGGACGGCCAAGTCTATCAAACGGACCTGGGTCCCGGTACCGACCACATAGCCGGCGCGATGGCGGCGTACGATCCCGATCCGACGTGGCAACCGGCGAACAAGGCGACCGTTGCCGCGTCAAAATAAGCAAAGGATCGCGAGCCGCAAGCCGAGCCGCATGCGAGCCTACAGTTCGTCGGAATTACCGAGCGCAGGCCGCCATCGGCTGCGCTCGGATTGCCCCGCCACGACAGCGTGAAGAGAACTATTTGCTTGGGCGTGATCGCCTGCTTGTTTTCATGCGGCAGCGCGACCGGGGATAGCGGCGCGCCGGCTGCATGCGGGCCGTTTGGCGATCCGTCAGCCGCGGTAATCTCGCAAGTCAGGCCCAATTGCGGCGCAGGCAAGTTGATCGGTCCGTGGAAAGACGCGGACCGCATCGATCGCTACGCTTGCCTCTACGAGCCCAAATCCACAGGCGCAAATCGCAAGTTACCGATGATCGTTTACTTGCATCCGTCGCTGTTTTCGGCCGGATGGATTACTCAGACCAATATACTTGACCTTCAAAATTCCGTCTCACTCACCGACGATCCGAACAACGTCGGATACATCGTGTTGGCGCCTGAGGGCCGCAAAACGACGCACTACTACCCATTTCCGGACAACACGGGAGTTGGATGGGATAATTGGTATCGCCAGTTGAACCCAACGAGCGACGTAAAGATCGGAGACACGACCTGGCGCGAAAATGCGGACGCGGCCGCGATCGATCATTTCATTGCGGCCGAAGTCGCGACCGGCAACGTCGATACCGCCCGGATTTACGTTTCCGGATGGTCCAACGGAGCCGCGATGGGTCTTCTGTATGCGGTGAATCGTCCCAACATAGCGGCGGCGGCGGTTTATTCGGGACCCGATCCGTTCGGCGCCTTCGACGATCCTTGTCGGCAGCGGCCGGTCGCCGGACCGCCCGCGAATAACACACAGCTTCAGATCTTCAATCCGGCCGCACGAACCATGCATGTCCACAATAGCTGCGACATCGGCGGCATCTGTCCCAATGGCGAGCAACTGACGAGCGAATTGAATGCAGCCGGAGTAGTTGTCGATGACGTGATCCTCGACAATCACCGTCGCCGGGTTTACGCATGTACCGATTCGTGCGGAACCGATCCCAAGGCTCCCGAGAAATCAACGGCTGGTGTTACGGGGTCGGTGATTGGCTTTGGTAATCATATGCGATGGCCCAAAGAATGGACGACTGCAATGCTGGACTTTTTCAGGAATCATCCGCTGAAGCCTGCGCCTTGAGCGGGCAACTCGCCTTCCCGATTCCAGGCATCGATCGACTGCGCGATTCCATCTTCGAGCGTCGAAAAAGGCTCGGTATAGCCGGCATTCCTCAGCGCCGAGAGATCGGCTTGCGTGAAGCTTTGATACCTGCCCGCCAGGTTCTCGGGAAACGGCACATACTCGATCTCGCCCGCGCCGATCTGCGCGATTATTATCCTGGCGGCGTCGTTGAAGCTGCGCGGCTGTCCGGTGCCGGCGTTAAAGACGCCGTTGCGCACGGGACCTTCGGCAAGCGCCAGATTTACGCGAACGATGTCGTCAACAAAAATAAAATCGCGCCGCTGCTCTCCGTCGGCGTATCCATCGGTGCCCTTGAACAGCCGTGCGCGTCCGCTCGCCTTCAACTGCCGGTAAAGCTGATACACCATCGACGCCATTTTGCCCTTGTGCGATTCGCGCGGACCATAGACGTTGAAGTATCGCAGACCGGCCACCGTACTTTCAGAGCTTGCGGCGACGCTGCGGACATGATTGTCGAAAGCGAGTTTGGACAGCCCGTAGAGGTTGAGCGGGCGTTCGTTTTCGCGTGACGGCGCAAATGCGCTCGAGGAGCCGTAAACGGCTGCGCTTGACGCGTACACCAGTGGAACTTTGCTCGAAAGAGCGAAGTGCAGAATCGACTTCGAAAACGTGAAATTGTTTTCGATCATGTAGCGGCCGTCGTCGCAGGTGGTGTCGGCGCATGCGCCCTGGTGAAAAATCGCTTCGATTCGGTCGGGGAGAATCCTGCGCTCGATTGCCCGGATGAATTCCCCGGGCTGCATGAAGTCCGAAAACCGCAGATCGCAAAGGTTGCGGAAATTATCGCCCAGCCGATCCACTACCAGGACGTCGGTGATGCTCTTGGCATTCAGCGCGTGGAGCAGGTTGCTGCCGATGAAGCCCGCGCCGCCGGTTAGTATGATCATGGTTCCCCGCCCGCAAGCATATAATGGATTTCGCCGTTGCACTAACTGGCGCGGTAAAGACGCGATGCTCCGGCATGGCGCTGCGCAATTTCCTTGCGCAAAGACCCGGGCTTGAGCACCTCGATCCACGGCCCCATGCTCATTATCCAGTTCGCCAACTCCGTCGTGCCCCTGACCGTCATCGTCATGATCGTCGTGCCGTCGCGGCGATGCGAGAAACGCTGGCTGCGATGAATCGTGCGCGAACGAACGTACGCTTCGGTTTGTTCGCTGTGGATCTTCAGTTCGACCTTGGTCTCGGCGCCTTCGACAATTCCAAAAGTCCCTTCGCTGTGCGCCGCCGGGTCGAAGCCGCGCGGATAGATGAACCGCGTCGAGCTCCCATCGGGTTGACGGATGAATTCGACCGAGCGGATTCGCTCCACCGCGAGATAGATGATTGCGCTGCTTCGATGGCTGTAGCCGAGAATGTAAAGACCGCCGCGGTAGGCGATCAGCGAGTATGGATCGAAGTCGTGTTGCCGGCCCTCGCCGGTCAGCCCGGCGTAATCGACTTTGAGCCGAATCTGATCCAGCAGCGCTCGCAAAATTACGTCGAGTTGTTCGCTGAACTCACCGTAGTCCTTGGGCGCGTATGGGACGGCGTAGAACTTGCGCTCGAGGTCGGACAGCCGCGTCTGCTGGGTAAGGCTCAGGTTCTGATAAATCTTCTCCCACAGCCCCTCAACGCCTTCTTCTAACACCGTGCCCTCCAGGAACTTGAGCACGGTCAGCGAGAAATACAGCAGCGCGACCTGGTACGAGGATGCCTCCGCGGCTTTCATCGAACTGACCAGCCGAAGTTTGCGCTCGCCGCCCGTGCCGGCAACTTCAATCAGCGGAGCGCCACGCCAGTCGAGCAGATCGCTGCGCAGCACCGATACGTAACGGGCAAGTGTGCGCTCGGAAATGTCCAGACTTTCCTCGATCGCCCTGAAACTCCAGCCGTATGGTCTCGAGAACAACCCGGCCGCGATTCGTGCCAGCCGAATCCCGGCGCCGTAGGTGGGTTTGCGGCGAGGTTTCTTCATCAATCTCCTCTGCTCCGAAAGTCTACTGATCCCATCATCCCGCTTATTCGATGACAACCGTTGTCAGCACCACAATATATGTTCCTAAAAGCTGATCCGCGATCCATAGTTGTGCCGCGATGATTCGTCTTCACTATTCCAATCGACTCGAAAATCTGATCGCGCCGCTGGCCAACGCGGTAGCCGCGCATCAGAGGCGCGAACCGCTCGAGCCGGTCTCGATTGTCGTACCCAACCGCATCGTCGAACAATTCATTCGGTATCGGCTGGCCGAATCGATCGGCGTCGCGGCGAATCTGAAATTCCCGTTCCTGCGGAATTATCTGGCCGAACTTCTCCAATCGACGGATAAGAACCTGAAGATCCTGGACGCCGATGAGCTCCAACTGATTCTGTTCGAGTGCCTTCGAAGTTCGAGCCAGCGCGACGACCCCGATTTGAAGCCGGCGCGCGACTACATCCAGGCGGGATCCAAAACTGACGCCGATGTCGAGCTCAGAACGATCCTGCTTGCCGCGCAGTTGGCCCGGCTGTTTCGCGAGTATTCGATTTCGAGGCGGCGCATGATCGAGAAATGGCGCGCTGCCCGGCGATCTGACGTTGATGCGATGGGCGAGACTGAGCGATGGCAGCGGCATTTGTGGCAGTCGGTATTCGATTCGCACGGCCGTGTGCGCGAGCAATGGCTGTTGGAGCGTGAGACTCGATTGATGATGCTGCCCGATGCATTCGAGGCGGACGACAGCCGGCGCCTCAAATCCGCACTGCCGGCGACGCTTCACGTGTTCGGCGCCTCGTACGCGGGAAATGCTTATGCGGAAATTTTCGCGCAACTCGGCGCGCTCGGCGATATTCGGATCTATGCGCTCAATCCGTGCCGCGAGTTTTGGGACGATGTGGACAGTTCCCGTCGCGGCGCGCTCACCGCATGGGCTCATCATCAAGACAAAATCGGAGAAAAACTCGCTGAATCCGAAGACCCGTTCGGGTTGAATGAATCGTCCGACCCGCCTGCTCTGAGGCTCTGGGGGCGGCCCGGCCGTGAATACGTTCGGCTGCTCAACGAACTGTCCCAATGCGATTTCGCGCCGCTCTTTTCCGATCCGGTTTCCCGTGAGGCACCGACGCTGCTCGAAGCTCTTCAGCAAAGCATCCTCGATCGCGAACCGCAGCCCCCGCAGGTCGAGGAGGGCAACGGCAAGCCATTCGAAGCGCGAATCCGCTTTCTTGCCACCCCGGGAATTCGACGCGAGGCCGAAATCGTCGCGAATGAGATCTGGTCGATTGTTCGCGACAACGAGAAACTTGCCGCCAGCGGCGGCGCCGAGCGAATTCGCTTTCACGAAATCGCGGTGCTGATTCCTGACGCGGCGGTTGACGACTACCTGGCGCACATCGAGGGCGTTTTCCGAAAGCAGCACCGAATCCCAATCGATCTCGCCGGCCGCGGCATCGCTGGCGCGAGCCGCGTCGCCGAGGCCGTCGAGTTGCTTCTCAATCTGCCGCGGGGCCGCTTTTCGCGCGCGGAAATGGTCCGGCTGCTGACGCATCCAGCGTTGAACAGCGAAAGCGAAGCCCGAATCGACGTCGAGATCTGGCTGCGATGGAGCGAGGCGCTGGGCATTTTCTTCGGCGCCGACGACGACGAATTGGAAAACACGTACATTCCGCCCGGCCTCTATCACTGGGATCAGGCGATCAAACGCCTCGCGCTGGGCGCCATGATGACCGGTCAGCGCGGCGGGGTTCCCGCATTCTACGAGACCGGAGCAACAGCCCCCGGCTATCTGCCCTTTGCAGTGGCGCAGGATGAACTCGAGACGGCAGCGCGATTCATGCGCGGGGCACGCTCGCTCATCGCCGATGCGCTCTCGATGCGCGATGCGCGGCTCACGCCCCAGCAATGGTCGCGAATGCTCATCGAATTTTTGAACACATACCTCCACCCGGCGAGCGCGCTCGATGAGCAAGTCAGGGACAGGTTCCTCGCGGCGATCGAGTCTATCGGCGACTCAGAACTGAACGTTGGTCCAATGTCGTACGAATCGGCGCGCGAGATGATAGCAACCCGAATCACCGATCTCGAATCGCGTCACGGACAATTTTCGCGGCGGGGTGTTGCGGTTGGTTCGCTTTCCTCGCTGCGGTCGATCCCATTCAAAGTCATCTTTGCGCTGGGGCTCAACGAAGCTGCCTTTCCTGAGCGCGAACGCCGCGACCCGCTTGATTTGCGGATGCTCAAGCGCGGCGCGGGCGATGTCACTGCGGCCGAGCGCGACCGTTATCTATTCCTCGAGACGATCCTGGCCGCGCGCGAGCGGATTTTTTTCTCTTACATTGCTCGCGACGCGAAAACTGGCGACGTCCTCGAACCCTCGTCCGTCATTCGCGAACTGCAATACATGCTGCGGGGATTCATCGATGAAAAGACGCTCGCGAAGCTGACGGTGAAGCATCCAGTCAGCCGTTATGATTTGAAATATTTTCCTGAATTCGCCGATCGCGCGACTCCAAACAGCGATCATGAATTCGCGAGCTTCGATCCTGACGCGCGCCGCGGCGCACGGATGCTTGCGCTCCGGCAAAAACTCGATGCCGCTGCGACGCATCGTGCAAAGCCGCAGCGTCAGCGCTTGCTGGATCGTCTCGGCGGGAAGTTGCGCGAGCGCCTGCAAGAGGATTTGCAATTCGCCGAATTCGAAACAGCGCCCGCCGCGCCGCGCCACGCGCCGAGCGAAGAGCTCGCGCTGCCGATAGCCGCGCTTCGAAAATATCTCGAATGTCCTTTGCAGGGCGCCGCGCGTTATTCGCTCGGAATGCTGGAGGACGAAGATGCGCCTGAGCAGGCGGAAGACGAGCCGGTCCAGCAGTCGCGGCTCGATCGTGCCGTGATGCTGGGCGAGGTCTTCTGGCGCGCCGGCGGCAAGCCCGAGGCGCTCGGCGAAGAGTACGCGCGTCAGGTTCGGATTGCGCAGGCCAATGGGCGCGCACCCGCCGGGCAGTTTGCGCAGTTCGCTGCAATGGCCGACGCTGTGGCGCTTCGTCAATGGATCGCGCAGGCTTCCCAAGCCGGCGTCAGCGATTTCGACGGATGGAAGGACATCCGGATCGGGCGCGCCGACGAATTCGCCGACGCCGGCCAGATTCTTGCCCCAGTCCCGCTGAGCGCAAACGTCCGCCGCCACGACGCAACGATCGTGACGCAGCGTGTAAGCCTCTACGGGACGCTTCGGACTGTGTCGCCGGAATCGGGCGCTGCGATTACTTGCGTGCTTCATAACAAGGTCAAGCCGAAAGATTTTCTCCCGGCGTTTCTAAACGCAATTGTCTTCGCCGCCAGCGGAGCAAAACTGCCCGAGAGATTTCGCGCAATCGTGATCGGAACACAGTCAACGAAGCAGAGCGAATTTATTCGCGAGTTCGCGCCGATGGACCAGGATTCGGCGCTCGGCTTCCTCACTACGCTCGTCGGTGATCTGCTTTCGACGGGTAACGACTGCTTTCTGCCGATCGAGGCGGTTGCGGAAGTCGTCAAGGAATTGCACAAGCCCCCAACTCGCCGCGAGTTGGTCGAAGCTGTCGAGCGCATCCGCTCCGATGATTTCTCCAAGAGCAGCTCCGAATACGGACCAGTGCGAAACGCCACGAGTTTCGATCCGCCGAACGAGGAAGAGATCGCGAAAATCGTCGCGCGCCGCTTCAACCCAATAAGGGGGATATTCAAATGAGCGCGACCCCAGCCCCGGCAAACATCGAATACTATCGGCCCGCGATCCTCGATGAAATTCTCGACGGCGGGCACAGGGTCATCGACGCGTGCGCCGGCACCGGCAAGACGTTTACGATCGAGCATATCGTCATCGATCTTCTCCTCACCGGCGCGGCTTTGCTCGATCAGATCCTGGTCGTGACGTTTACCGAAAAGGCGGCGGCCGAACTGCGCTCGCGAATCCGCGCGACGATCGAAGCCGTACTGTCCGGGCGCAGTGCGGAAGCCACGCACCCATCGCCGCGCAAGCGGTTGAGTGACGACGAGCAGCAAAGACTGACGACCGCGCTGTTTTCGTTTCATCATTCGCCTATCCACACGATTCACAGCTTTTGCCGTCGAATGCTCACGGAGCTCGCTTTTGACAGCGGAGTGCGTTTCGGAATTGACCTCACCAGCGGCCGTCTCGAGTTCCACGAGGCCATCCGCGCTGAACTGCGCGAGCGGTTGAAGGCGGACGCGCGCGTCGCGCGGCTCATCGGTGAGTGGCTCTCGGACGAGAGACGCACTTCAGATGACCTCGAGGAACTGCTCTGGCAGGCTCACACTCAGCGCTACTTGCGCACGGCGGGGCGCGAACTCAATCAACAGGCATTGACCGATCTGGCCAGCGCGTTCGATGCAAACGCGCTGGTGGATGCATTCGAGAGCGCGGCGATCACGGATGATGCCCGCCGCGACGCGATCGCCGCGACGCGTGAACTCGAGCTGGTCGTCAATCGTGCCAATGGGTCGGCCGCGACTCTGGCAGAAGGTTTGTGCGGCTTCGATCTCGATCGCATCTGCCGTCCCAGTAACGCGCGCCGCACGCGAGCTGAGACGCGGCCGAGTTTTCCCGACCAGATGCCGGACCGCGTGCGCACGATTGTCGACGCGGGAGAGCGGGTTCAGGCAGCGCTGACTATCGAGCAACGCGTGGTTGACGAACTGCTGCTCGCTATCGCTGCGCGAATGGACGCGCGAAAACGCGAGCGCGGGACGCTGGACTACGAGGACATGCTGGCGTGGCTGGCAGACGCACTCGACGGTCCTCGCGGCAAATCGCTCGCGGCGGCCCTGCGCGAGCGCTATCGGGTGACGCTGATCGACGAATTCCAGGACACGGACGAACTTCAGTGGAAGATCTTTCGACAGGTGTTCATCGAAGGCGGCGCCGGCAACACTGTCTGCGTAATCGGGGATCCCAAGCAGGCGATTTACGGGTTTCGTGGCGCCGACGTGCACGCTTACCTGGAAGCGCGCGAGCAACTTTCCAAATCAGGAGCGACGGTCGTTCACTTGCGCGATAATTTCCGTTCGACCGGCGCCATGATCGAGGCGTGCAACCTGATGTTCGATCAGAATGCTGCAGCGCCATTGTTCACCGGTGAGATTACCTACAATTATCCAGTCAGATGCGGGCGTCCCGCTCTGCGAGCCATCGCGGCCAACAGCCAACCGATCGCGCCGGTGACGCTCATGAAGTTCCATCCACGTGACGATCGATACAAGTTTTCGCGGCGGATGCGCGAAGCGATAGGCCCGCGAATCGCGCAAGCGATACGGCAAATTATTGCGGACCCGGATCACGCGATTGAAATTTGTGACGACAAGCAGGAGCCGCGCAAGCTTACAGCCAAGGACGTTTACGTCCTTACTCGGACCAACCGCGACAGCGCGGAAATTGGCAAGTACCTGCGCCAGGCGGGAGTCCCGTTTGCCTTTTACAAGCAGGACGGGCTGTTCCAGACCCGCGAGGCCGCCGACATTCTCGACCTGCTCAGAGGAATTGACGAACCCGGCCGCCGCTCGAACCGGCTCAAGGCGTGGGCTTCGCCTTTCTTCGCGGTCGAATACGGAGACCTTGCGCGGCTTGACGACGAGCGCAACTCGCATCCGATGCTCGAAAGACTGTTCGAATGGCGCGCACTTGCCGAGGCCGGGCGTTTCGCCGGCTTGTTCGACGCCTTGCTCCATCAAAGCGGACTGGTCGAACGTGAATTGCTGTTGTCAGACGATCGCCGCGAACTCACCAACTACGAACACATCTTCGAGATTCTAACTCAGCAAGCATCGCGGCAAGGAATTTCGCTCGCGGAAATAATCGAACTTCTCGACGCCTACATCGCGGGGCGAGCGGCGCCGGCGGGCGACGATCCGGATGTGCAACGCCTGGAAGACGATCGCGACGCCGTGCAAATCATGACGATCCACAAAAGCAAGGGGCTCGAAGCCGACGTCGTAGCTCTCTACGGAGGGTTTTTCGCAAATAACCGGCGCGATTGGGTCAGCATCTACCACGACGGAAACCACCGGCGTCTGGCGATTGGCAAACCGGCGCGGGACGCGAAAAAGACGGCGCTTAAGCAGGAACAGGACGAGGAGGATCAGCGATTGCTGTACGTCGCGCTGACGCGCGCGCGCGCCAAGCTGATACTGCCCTACATCCCGGCCGGAGCGCTGAATCGAGACCTGTCGGGCTCCTATGCGCAACTGAACGATCGGCTGCGCAATCTCGATCGCGAAGCTCGATTGGAGACGCTCTTCACGACGGAAACTGTGGCTGCTCCGGCGTCGATCGATTCACCAAGGGAAAAAGAGAACGACGAAACGGCGCCCGACGAGAACGCCTTATGCGACTGGCTCGCATCGACGCCTCAGACCGCCGGCCTTGACCGCGAATTCGCCGAGCTGAGCGCAGGCCATCGCGGCTTGATACTCGAATCTTACACCTCGCTTCAAGCGGCGCGCGAAACCGGGGTGGCGACCGCTTTCGATCCCGATGAATTCAAAACCAGCGTGGATGCGATCGAGGCGCATGCCGACAACGTCGATTTGCCCGGCGGCCGCCACGTCGGTATTTTCCTGCATGAGGCGATCGAGCAGCTCGATTTCAAATCCTTTGGCGATGCCCCGGATCTGAAGTCCTGGATGGCGCGGGACGACGTGCGCGAGTTGTTCACGAGCGCCATGCGCCGCCACGGCGTGAATGATCCGCGATGGCTGGCTCGCGGACGCGAGATGGTTTTCAACGCGCTCACCTCGCCGGTCGCGCTCGGCGAAACAATACTCGAAAGCGCCCTGTACCGGCTGCCCGCAGTCCGCGAAATGGAATTCGCCTATCCGATTCCCGAGAAACATCACTCGCTGCTCGGCGGCGGTCCGGACGGCAAATGGATCGCCGGACAGGGCTACATAAAGGGTTTTATCGACTTGGTATTCCGACGCGGCAAGCTAATATACTTCGCCGACTGGAAGGGCGATCTTCTGCCATCGTATGAGCCTGCTGCAGTCGCACGGCACGTCGAACGCCACTATCGGTTGCAAGCGCGAATATACTCAGTCGGTATCGTGCGCCTGCTCAATATCCACACCGAGCGCGACTACGCGGCGAGGTTTGGCGGTCTTTTGTACGTCTTTCTTCGTGGCGTCTCGCAGGCTGGTGACGGGAAGTCTGGATTTTACTTTGCAAGACCATCGTGGAAAGAAATAGTCACTTATGAATCCGATCTATTGACTCGCGAACCCGACTCCGTGCGCCGCGTGTGAAAGAGAAATACTCATTACTCGGAATGGATACCGCGTGGCGACGCTTTGATTCAGCCCGCGGCGGTGGCCGTTCCGCGTTCAACGCTCGCATGCGCGCGCTCGAAGTCTCGGTGTCCGGACTTAATCTTGCGCCCGAGTCGGTTCACTTGGCGGCTGAGCTCGCGGCCCTTGAACCGGCTCTGAAAGACGAAGACCGAATCGCGCTCATCGTGCTCATCCTCGTTTCGCTGGTGGCGCTTCAGGACGGAAGCACCCGCTTCCCGGTCGCTGGTCCGCTTTCGCAAGCGCCTATGCGGAGCGTGCTCGGTTCGCTCTGCGCCAATGGCTTTGGCGACGACGCCATCGCTACGATCGCCACTTCGATCGAAGCCCTTATACAATCCGACCGCGCATCAGCGGTGGTCGGTCGGCGGGAGGATGAATACAAGCCCTTATTATATTTAGCGCCTTATATAGTTCATCACCGGATTTATCACTGCGAGCGTGAACTGGCTATTAGACTTGCCGCGCTATTGACTACCGATACGCAAGCGCAAGCGGACGCGGAGAAACTCAGTCGCGCGCTTCAGAGTGTGATTGCTCGCCCCGTTATTGTGCAGGGCAAACAGATTGTGATGTCTGATGAACAGTGCAACGTCGTTGCCGCTTCGGCGCGCACGGGACTAACAGTTGTTTCAGGTGGTCCGGGCACCGGTAAGACTTCGATTATCGTTGCGATCATGCGTCTGATGGTGCGGCTCGGCGTCGATCCCTCCCAGATTGCCCTGGCGGCCCCGACCGGGAAAGCCGCCTATCGGATGGGCGAGTGCATCGGCGAGTCGCTCACGCGAATAGAACAGCTCGACAGCGTAGACCAGGCGCTCCTTGATGCGCATCTCGAGCCCGCGACGATTCATCGCATGCTCGGTTACTCGCCCGATTCCGGCCGCTTCCGCCACCATCGCAACAACCCGCTCTCCGCAAAGGTGGTGATCGTCGACGAAGGTTCGATGCTCGACGTCACCTTGATGGAACGACTGACGAACGCGATTGCGCCCGGAGCGCGGCTGATCCTGCTCGGCGATGCGAACCAGTTGCCGTCGGTCGCCGCCGGTTCAGTGTTCCGCGATCTCGTCGGGTCTGCCGGGGACGATGTCGGTCCGCTCACCACGGCATCGATGCGGCTCGAAGTGAATCATCGGATGAACAGCGAAAGCAGCGCCGGCCGATCCATTCTGCGCGCGGCCCGTTCGATTAACGACGGCGATGCCAAGCTCCTGAATTCAATCGACGAATCGAATACTCCGATTGTGGCGCGGCGCTCATCACCGGAGGAACTCACATTCGCCGGCGTCGAATTTATTACAACCGCGTCGCGCGAACTCGGCCCGTTTCTGGATCGCTGGTACCTCGATCGAGTGCGCGGCGGGCCGGAAATCGCGGAATTGCTTGCGCATGAATACGTCGAACGCGACGGCCGTTTCGATGACGCCGACTGCGAGCGATTGCGGTCCCTGTTCACGCACGCCGGAAAATCACGCATCTTGTGCGTGACGCGCGTTTTCGAGACCGGCGCCGACCGAATAAACGCACGTCTTCATTCGCGCGCCGCCGAATCCGCGGGCGTCGTGGCAGAGCGCGCCCCATTGGTGGTTGGCGAGCCGCTGATCGTGCTGCGCAACGACTACGAACGCGGACTCTTCAACGGCGACAATGGTATCAGACTGTGGGTCCGACGCCGCAACGGCTCGCAAGCCCCGATGGCGATATTTCCGCGTGGCGACAACTTCGTCGCATTCCGATTCGAGGCACTACGCGAATTCGTCGAGCTCAGCTACGCGATGACGGTGCACAAGGCGCAGGGCTCCGAGTTCGATTCGATCGCCATCGTTCTTCCCGAGAAACCCGTCGCGGTTTTGACCCGCGAGCTCATCTACACCGCCGTCAGTCGCAGCCGAACCTCGGTCGTCATCGTCGGCGACGAATCGACGCTCAACCATGCAATCGCCTCTCGCGTCGAGCGATTCTCCGGACTCGCCGATCGGATCAAACTGGCGCTTGCCGGTTAACTCTTCGGCGTGTGCGAGATCAGGAATTCCCGCGCGCGCTTCACGGTCGCGCCAATCACGTCGGGCGTCTTCCAATTGTCGATAAGTTCGGCGTTCGGTGCGAGCGCGGCGATTTCCTTCGAGGTTTCCGTCGGATGATAGTCGTCGTTGCCGCAAAGAATCAGCATCGGCGTTTTGCACGAGCGCACAAATTCGCGCGAAACGTTGAACACGAAATCACCGCCGTACATCCGGTCGCGGAACTGCCGCAGTGCTCGGTCGTCAAGCTTTGGACGTTGCGCCTTCAGCGCCTGCGCCCATCCGTCGAACATCGCGAAGAACATCTCGCGATTGCGCTGGCTGAGTCCGATCGGATTCTGCAGAATCGCGGCGCTGACCCGTAGCGGCGCAGCTTTGATCAGTCCCAGGCAGTACGACGATCCGATGCATCCGCCCATCACGTGGCATTGCTTAATCCCAAGCTGATCGAGCAGCGCAATATGATCGCCCGTGTAAGTGTCCCATCCATCATCAGCGCTGATCGGCCCGGCCGACTTGCCGGCGTTGCGCTGGTCCATCGCGATCACGCGGAAGTTAGCCGCGAATTCTTTGGTCGGATCGAACGGGCTGTTGCCCCAGAACTCGATACTCGAGCGCATCCCACCGGGCGCAAATAGCAGAATCGGATACCCTGTGCCGTACTCCTCGTAGTATATCGATACATCGGCGCGCTTGAACGTTGGCATCTTCAGACTCCTTGCAAGGGTATCGCCGCGACCCCCGGCTTCTCCGCGATTGTGGCACCGTCGCTCGTGATCTTCCAATGAGTCGTCCACGCCAGTGGTCTGCTGCTGGAGTCGGTGCACGGCGTGCTATGTTGGCAGCGCAAACCAGTGAAAAGTGAAAAAGTAAAAAAGTGAAAAAATGAAAAAGTGAAAAAGGCCGGGAGGAACTACTATGCTTCGGAGCGAGGGCCGTATTCTAACCACGCACGCCGGCAGCCTGCCGCGGCGGGAAAGCCTGATCGCGATGCTGGTGAAGAGTAGTCGCGGTGAAGACGTGGACCGCGCCTCGATGCTCCGTGAGATCGAAGAATCCACCCGCTATGTTGTACAGAAACAACTCGAAGCGGGAATCGACGTCGGCAACAACGGCGAGCAGTCACGCGAGAGCTTCTTCACCTATGTGCAGCATCGAATGACCGGCTTTGGCGGACGAAGCGAACGGCCCATCATGCGCGATCTCGTCCGCTACCAGAGCTTCCGCAAGCTGATAGCGCCGATGTTTCAGCGCTCGATGGTAGATCTGCTGCACGCGCCGAAGGCGATTGGCGAGATCGAGTACCGCGACTGCGCCACCGTCGATCTTGAATGCGCCGACACCCTGCGTATCCTCGCCGATCAGCCCGGGAAATTCGCCGAGCCGTTCATGACCGCCCCGTCGCCGGGAATAATCGCGTCGGCGATGCTCAATGAGTATTACGAGAACTATGAAAAGTATGTAATCGCAGTCGCCAAAGCACTACATACTGAGTATGAGTACATAGTATCGAAGGGATTCGTTCTGCAGGTCGATTGCCCGGACCTCGCGATGGAGCGGCACACCTCGTACGCCGACCGTCCGCTCACTGATTTCCTCGAGTACGTCGAACTGAACATCACCGCGATGAATCGCGCTCTGCATGGAATCGCGCCCGATCGCGTCCGCATGCACGTATGCTGGGGAAACTACCAGGCGCCGCATGATCTTGATGTCCCGCTTGCCCAGATTCTGCCGCTGCTCTACCGCGCCAACGTCGGCGCTCTCGTGTTGGAAGCCGCCAATCCGCGCCATCAGCACGAATATCGCTGCTTCAAGGAATTCCCGCTTCCCGATCACATGAACCTGGTCACCGGCGTCATCGATACCAAGACCAACTACGTCGAACACTACGAGGTTGTCGCTGACCGCCTCGAGCGCGCCGCCAATGCGATCGGTGATCCGCGCCGCGTGATGGCGGGGACCGACTGCGGCTTCGAGACTTCCGCCGGACTCGGCGAAGTCGCCGAGGAAATCGTCTGGGAAAAGTTGCGCGCGATGCGCGCGGGCGCCGATCTAGCCTCGCACCGCCTGTTTCACTGAAGCGCGTGCTCGCCGCCGCCCGGTTTCTCAGCTATGCCACGGCTCGACCAGGATTTTCGCGTGCGTCTCCGGTGACGCGAGGTCCTCGAACGCCTTCGCCACTCCTTCCACGCCAACCTTGCCCGTGATCATCGGGTCGCCGTTGATCCGTCCCTCGGCTAGATGGCTCAGCGTCGCCGCGAACTCTTCGGGCGAATAGCCGAGCACGAACTGGATATTGAGCTCTTTGCTGATCCCCGTGAACGGCTCGATCTGGTCCCGCTCCATGCATACCCCCACCACCACGATCCGCGCATTGCCGGGCGCCGCCAACATGATCGATTCGATCACGCCCGGCACCCCCACGCATTCGAAGATCACCGCGGGCCTGAGCGCCGGTCCCGGCATCCACGGCGGCAGCATCGGCGCCTTCGCGGGATCGCTGTACGCAGCCATCTCCCGCCAGCTCTCGTACGGTGACTTCTCTTTTGGATCGACGACGAAGTCTGCGCCCATCTGCCGCGCCAGTCTGCGCCGTAGCGGCGAAAAATCTGCCGCCACGATCGGATGAACGCCGCCGAGCTTGAGCGCCGCAATCACCGCCAGACCCACCGGCCCGCATCCGATCACCAGCGGTGCGTCATCTCGCTCCAGCCGCGCTTTCTGCACCGCGTGATAGCCCACCGCCATCGGTTCCGTCAGCGCCGCGCGCTCCGTGGAAAGTCCGTTGGGCAGCTCGAGCAGCAGAAACTCCGTCAGCCGCATCATTTCGCCGTAGCCGCCTGGATTTTCGTCCGAGTAGCCGACCGCCTCGACGCCGCCAGCCTTGATCAGCACCGGCATCGCACACACGCGCGTCCCCGGCTTCAATCGTTTTTGCGTCTGCGGCCCGTAATCGACCACCTCCGCGCAGAACTCGTGACCCATCACGATGTCGCGAGTAAGATCCATCACGAACGGCGCTCCGGATTTTCGCGCCGCCTCGACGAGCTTCTCGGCATGCTTGAGCGCGTGCAGATCGGACCCGCATATTCCGCACGCGAGCGTTTTAACCAGCGCCTCGCCCGCTCCAGGAACCGGCGTGGGAATGTTATCGACGACGAGTCTTTTGCCTCGCATTACGGCAGCGCGCATGATTCTTTTCCTTTATCCTTTCTCGATCGAAATGATTTCAGTGCGGTTCCGCGCCGCCGCTTGAACGATCGGTCCAGGCGCGGCTACAACTACTCTAGCAGGGTTGCTCCATCGCTCGTAAAGTCCCCGCTCCCGCGATTTCTCGTTCCGTTATTCGACTCGCGTGGCAGGTGGACGTGCGCAGTCTCGTCGCGTACACAATAGCGAAGGCTCGCGACGTTTCGGGTGCCGGAGCGGCAGCACTGATGTCAGCAAAAATCAAACGCGGGGGCGCATTGTCAATTGCTGCGTGTGCAATTGCGCTCGCGGGATGCTGGCCGTTCCATTCCAATCAGGAAACGCAGCAGCAAAAATTTATCGAAGCGCTCAATCGCGGCAACGGCGCACAGGCCAGCCAGATCTGGCTCAACATGGACGCCAACAGCCGCGCCGACTTTGCGCACAGTCAGGGGATGCGGCCGAACCTGTCGCCCGATGAAGCGCAGAAGCAGGTGATGCAACACAACCAGGACAAAATGGACGCCGACGACAGCCAGGAATCGATCGAACGGCCGGCCCCCAACCTCCATCTCGGCGGGCTGGAGAGTCTTCCCGAGTATGTCGGCCCGTCGGGCGCGCCACCGCAGTCCGTGACGGCGCCGGCACAGAACGCGCCGTCCAACTGAGGCTTGCGACGATGGAGTTTGCGCTCACAGCCGAGCAGAAGCTGCTGCAGGAAACGCTGCGTGACTTTGCGCGGCGCGAACTGCTTCCCAATTATGCGTCGCGTGACGCGGACAAAGACCTGCCGCCGGCGCTGGTAAGGAAACTCGGCGAGCTGGGAGTGCTTGCGCCGATGGTCGATGCGCAACTCGGCGGTACCAGCCTCGATTATGTGTCGCTTGGAATCGCGCACGAGGAAATCGCGCGCGGCGATTTCAACGCCGCGTACGTGATGCTGCTTGCGGCGCTCGTCGCCGCAATAATCTCCCGCAGCGGCGACGCGCGTCAGCAGGCCGCGTTTCTCCCTCCGATTTGCCGAGGCGAAATTATCGCGGCGCTGGCGGTGACCGAACCCGGCGGCGGCTCCGACGCCGCCCATCTCATGATGCAAGCGCGTCGCGACGGCGACAACTACGTCTTGAGCGGCGAGAAAACTTCCATCTCATTCTCATCATCGGCCGGCGCTGCCCTGGTCCTGGCCCGAACCGGCACGGCGGATCAGTCCGCTCGGGGCGTGAGCGCATTTTACGTTGACCTCGACTCACCGGGCGTATCGCGCACGCGCTTTCGCGATCTGGGCTCGCGCGCAATCGGCCGCGGCCAGCTCTTTTTTGACGGCGTCCGCGTGCCCGCTGCCGCTCGCCTCGGCGCGGAAGGCGCGGGTTTCGCCGAGGTGATGCAGGGATTCGATTTCAGCCGCTCGTTGATTGGCCTGATGTGCGTCGGCGCGGCCGGGCAGAGCGTCGACGAGACTTGCGCCTACGTCGCCGAGCGCCAGGCGTTCGGCGCCCCGCTTGCACGGTTCGAGGGGGTGTCGTTTCCGCTCGCAGAGGCAGCAGTTCGGCTGCGCGCCGCGCGTCTGCTCTGCTACGAAGCGCTATGGCTCAAGGATCGCGGAGAGCCGCACGGATGGCTCGCGGCCGGCGCCAAGTGGCTCGCGCCCGAGCTGGCCGCCGACGTTTTGCATCAATGCCTTCTGCTCCACGGGCATCTCGGTTACAGCCTCGACCTGCCGCATCAGCAGCGACTGCGCGACGTGATCGGACTCGAGATCGGCGACGGCACCGCGCAGATCATGAAGACACTGGTCGCGCGCGAGATTATCGGCAAGGCTGCTCGCCCGTACTAGAGGGCGGCGGTAGCGCCGCTGTTGCTGTAGTAGTATCCCGACTCGCGATGGTTCGCTCATGCAAAATTCCTCGCGTGGTCATCGCCGCGACCGCCAGCGGCGCGGGCAAGACGACCGCGACGGTCGCACTGATCGGTGCGATGCGCGCGCGCGGCCTCAAGGTCGCGGCGTTCAAGTGCGGCCCCGACTATCTCGATCCCACCTATCACGAACGCGCCGCCGGCGCTCGCTCGCACAACCTCGACGGCTGGATGATGGGTCGCGATGCGGTCGTCGCGACTTTTACGCGCGCGTCCGCCGGCGCCGATATCGCGGTGATCGAAGGGATGATGGGTCTGTTCGATTCCGCGACGCCGACCGGCGACGAGGGTTCGAGCGCTCAGATTGCGAAGTGGCTCGGGGCACCGGTTATCCTGGTCATCGACGCTTCGGGCATCGCGCGCACGATCGCCGCGGTGGCCGCGGGTTTCGCGCGCTTCGATCCCGCGCTTGCGGTGGCCGGCATGATCTGCAACCGCGTCGGTTCGCGCGCGCATCTCGATCTATTGCGCGCCGCACGGCCCGAGGTTCCCGTTGTCGGCGGATTTCCGGCCAGTTCCGATCTCGCTTTTCCCGAGCGCCATCTCGGCCTGCTGATGGCCGATGAATCGACCGTGCCGCAACAGTTGATCGACGGATGGAGCCGGCTTGCAGCCGATTGGCTGGACCTCGACGCGATTGTCGAGATTGCGCGCTCGGCGCCCGCACTCGAAGCCGGTCGCGGGTCCATCGCGAGTAAAATCGATTCGGCTGCGCCCGCGCAATGCCGCATCGGGATCGCATACGACGCCGCGTTTCATTTCTACTATGAGGACAATTTGAATCGGCTGCGCGCGCTCGGCGCCGAGCTCGTCAACTTCTCGCCAATGTGCGATCGCGAGTTGCCCGAAAGCGACGGACTCTACTTCGGCGGCGGATATCCCGAGGTGTTTGCGCGCGAACTGTCTTCGAACGGCTCGATGCTCGCGGCGATCAGCGACTTCGCGGCTCGCGGCGGCGTGATTTACGCTGAATGCGGCGGCCTGATGTACCTGACGGACGCCATCCGCACGCTTGACCGCGCGCGGTGGCCGATGGCCGCGATCGTTCCCGGCGTCGCGGTGATGTCCGACCGGCTCCAGGCGATCGGCTACGTTGAGGTCGAGACCAGCGCTGACTCGATCCTCGGTCCCGCACAGACGCGATTTCGAGGCCATCAGTTTCGCTACTCGACGCTCGAGGGCGCCGGGAGCGGGGGTCGCTTCGATGCCATCTACAACGTGACGCCGCGATGGGGCGGCGCGCCGTTCGCCGAAGGCTACCGCATCGGAAATGTTCTCGCTTCATACGTTCACGCGCACTGGGCATCGAATCCCGCGGTTGCTGAAGCTCTCGTCGGTTCGTGCATCCGCTCGCGCGTCTCAAGACAACCGGCTGCGTAGCGTCTAGAATTGCCGCCATGAGCATCGACCGCACAGAGCAAAATCGAGGCACGGACAGGCCGAAGATTCCCGGCGATTTTCCCGCCGCACCGCTGACGCTCGAAGGTTACAGCGTGCTCCATCAGATGTTCCGCGTGCAGCGCCGCGAATTGCGGATGCTCGACGCCGCCAAACGCAGCACCGCTCTCAAGGACGCGTCGCAGTTGTTCGGCGAGATGGCGCGGCGCGAAGACGGTGAAACCGCGCTCTTCTCCGCGCTCGGCCACAAGGGCGATCTGATGATCGTCCACTTCCGCCGCAGCTTCGAGGAACTCGGCCACGCCGAACTCGCCGTCGCCGGGCTGGCCCTCAGCGACTACCTGGAACCGGCGACGTCGTACCTGTCGGTGATCGAAATCGGCCTCTACGAAGCGACGGTCGCGCTCTATCGCAGGCTCGTCGAGAATGGGGTCGGACCGCGCTCGCCGCAATGGAAGTCTGAAATCGATTCCGAGATTGCGCGCCAGCGGGAGAAAATTTCGCCGCGCTTGTTTCCGAAAATCCCCGCGCGGCCCTACTTGTGCTTTTATCCGATGGACAAGAAGCGCGAAGGCGCCGACAACTGGTATCGCCTGCCGATCGAAGATCGCCAGCGTCTCATGCACGAACACGGCATGGTCGGGCGGCGTTTCGCCGGCGAAGTGACGCAGATCATCTCGGGCTCGATTGGATTCGACGATTGGGAATGGGGCGTCGATCTTTTCGCCGACGATCCGCTCGTGTTCAAGAGACTCGTTTACGAGATGCGCTTCGACGAGGCCAGCTCCTCGTACGCGAAATTCGGCCCCTTTTACCTCGGCATCCGGCTCGAGGCGGCCGAACTCGGCAAACTGTTTTCGATCTGATCGACCAACGCATTTCAACTCGCACCAGGAGACAACGATGATCACGCAAGGCGACGAATATCCGATTCATCAGACGCCGGAGCCGGTCCAGCAGGTCTTCACCAGCGACCGCAATTTTTACGATCGATTTTTTTTCAACGGCTGCTTTCGCGAGGGCGAGCCGTACTTCGCCGTCGCGATGGGAATCTATCCGAACCTCGGAATCATCGATTCCGCATTCAGCGTAACCGTCGGCGGCGTGCAACATAGCGTGCGCGCGTCGCGGGTGCTCGGCGCCGAGCGGATGGACACGCGCGTCGGCCCTATTTCAATTGAGGTCGTACGCCCGATGCGCTCGATGCGCATTCGCGTCGCTCACGAAGCCGTAAAGGCCGACCTGATGTTCGAGGCGCGCGCCGCTGTAATCGAGGAGCCTCGTTTCACCCGCCGCGCGGGTCCGCGGCTCGTGATGGACATGACGCGGTTCACGCAGCACGGCGGTTACAGTGGCAGCCTGACGGTGGGCGGCAAGACCTACGATGCGAAGCCGTCGCGAGTGTGGGGTGCGCGCGATCGCTCGTGGGGCGTGCGCGGAATCGGCCCGCAGGATCCGGCCGGAGTGCCCTCGTCCGACATGGGCCAGTACTACTGGTTGTGGTCGCCGGGCAATTTCGAGGATGTCTGCACTCTTTGGGACGTCAATGAAAACGCCGACGGCTCGCGATGGCACGAGCACAGCGCCATCACCCACGCCGAGCCCGGCGCTCCGGTCGATCTCTCAACCGGCGGCCTTGACTTCAACATCAACTATGCTTCCGGAACGCGCCACGCCAAAAGCGCCGAAATAATTTTGCGCACCCCGCGCGCCGGCGAAAGCCGCATCGAATTGAAGACACTGTACAACTTCTACATGCAGGGCATCGGCTACTTTCATCCCAAGTGGGGGCACGGAATGTACGTCGGCCCCGACGTCTCGACCTATGACTCGCTCAAAACCGCCGACGTCGACCAGCGCGATTTCTTTTATCAGCACATCGAGGCTGTATGCCAGGCGAAAATGGGTTCGCGCGAGGGGATCGCGGTTCTCGAGATGTTAATCCTGGGTCCGCACGCTCGCAGCGGCTTCAAGGAATTCCTCGACATGCATCCGTAGCGGACTGATCTTTTGCCGGAAAGGTTCGTGGCCGGCCGCGCGTTGCGGTTCGCTCGCGAACTACTTGCCGTTGGGGATGTCGACGAACACCGCCGCGGCAACCACCGACGACCACAGCCCGTCGCGATCGCCTATCGCCGACTGGGTGACGTTGCGCGTCGTTACGATTTTGTCCGACATCCGCCACAGGTCCTTGCGCTCGTCGTAGCTCAGATTCGGATCGAAATCGACGCCAAGAATCGTCGCCAGCATCATCGCCGCCAGATCCTCCGCGTAGTCGCCCGCCTTCTGATCCGTCTCGCCGGTGCTGTGATGCTCGGACAGGTATCCGTACTGCGCGGGATTGCTGGGAAGCGCGACGCCCACCGACGACGCTATGAGCCGATGCGGTTCGTTGGTCGCGTTATCGCTCATCACGGCAAAAACGATCTGCCCCGGCGTCAGGTACTTCAAGCCCTCCTGCTGGCTGAGCAGTTTGCAGTTGGGCGGGAAAATCGATTTGACCCGCACGAGGTTGAACTCGGCGATTCCCGCGGAGCGCAGCGCCAGCTCGAAGGAAGTCAGCTTCTCGCGATGCCGGCCCGCACCCTTGGTCAAAAATGCCCCTTTCGGGATCGGCCCCATTTATTTTCTCTCCGATCGATCGCGCGGGTCGCCGCGGTTAGTTGTCACTATTCCAGTTGGTTTGCGACGCTCGCGAAATCCGCCACGCGCCGCCTCTTTCCGATTCCGGTTTCTTTTCTATGAATCCGCCCGCCGAACGCCATGCTACACCGTGTTGACCGGTATGTACTCGCCGAACACCTTGCGCATCGCGTCCGATATTTCTCCAAGCGTGCACCATCCGCGCACCGCGTCGATTATCGGCGGCATCAGATTTTGCCCGTCGCCGGCCGCCGCCTCGACCCGCGCGAGCGCCTTCATCGCCGTCTGGGAGTTTCGCTGCGCCCGCACACGCGCAACGCCTGCCTTCTGTTTCTCCTCGAGCTCCGGCTTGACCCGCAGAATTTCCCCCGGCGGTTCGCCGCCTCCGGTGAACTGGTTGACCCCTACGATAATTCGCTGCCGGGTTTCAATCTCGCGCTGGTAAATAAATGCGGCGTTCTGAATTTCGCGCTGCATGTAGCCGCGCTCGATTGCGGCGACTGCGCCGCCGAGGTCGTCGATCTTCGACAGGTACTCGGCCGCCTTTTTTTCGAGCTCGGTGGTCAGCCGTTCGACGTAGTACGAACCGCCAAGCGGATCGATCGTGTCCGCGACCTCCGACTCGTGCGCGATCAGCTGCTGGGTGCGAAGCGCGAGCAGCACCGAGGATTCCGTCGGCAGCGCGAGCGCCTCATCTTTGGAGTTGGTGTGCAGCGATTGCGCTCCGCCCAGCACCGCCGCCAACGCCTGCATCGTCACCCGCACGACGTTGTTGTCCACCTGCTGCGCGGTCAGGGTCGAGCCCGCGGTTTGCGCATGAAACCGCAGCATCATCGAGCGTTCGTCCTTCGCTGCGAAGCGCTCCTTCATTATTTTCGCCCACAGCCGCCGCGCCGCCCGAAACTTCGCGACTTCCTCGAAGAAGTTATTGTGCACGTTGAAGAAGAACGACAGCCGGCTCGCAAACGCGTCGATTTGCAACCCCGCTTTCAGCGCGGCGTCAACGTATGCGATTCCGTCGGCAATGGTGAACGCGAGTTCCTGCGCCGCGGTCGAGCCGGCCTCGCGGATGTGGTAGCCGGAGATCGATATCGTGTTCCAGTTCGGAACTTCCTTCGTCGCAAAACTGAAAATGTCGGTGATGATCCGCATCGAGCCGCGCGGCGGATAGATGTACGTCCCGCGCGCGACGTATTCCTTCAGGACGTCGTTCTGGATGGTGCCGTTGACCTTGTCCCAGCCCACACCCCGGCGCTCCGCCGCGACCAGGTACAACGCAAGCAGGATCGACGCGGTCGCGTTGATCGTCATCGAGGTCGAAATCTTGTCGAGCGGCAGCCCGGCGAGCAGTGTCTCCATGTCGGCCAGCGAGCATATCGGCACGCCGACGCGTCCGACTTCGCCCTCGGCCAGCGGATGATCCGAGTCGCGGCCCATCTGCGTGGGTAGGTCGAACGCGACCGACAGCCCCGTCTGACCCTGCTCGAACAGGTAGCGGTAGCGGTGGTTCGATTCCTCTGCGCTGCCGAAGCCCGCGTACTGGCGCATTGTCCACAGCCGTCCGCGATACATCGTCGGCTGCACGCCGCGCGTAAACGGATACTCGCCTGGAAAGCCCAGCTCGTTGACAAAATCGAAGTCGTTCAGGTCTTCGGGATCGTACGCCCGCTTGATTTCGATTCCCGAGCTGGTGACGAACTTCGGCTTGCGCTCGGCGCCGCGCTTCAGAGCGGGATCGAGTTTGCGTTCCTCCCAATTCTTGCGGGCGGACGCGATTTTGCGATCGTCTTCAGGCATCGTAGGGAGATTATATACGTGGCTCCCCTACCGCCAAAGCCGCAAGATAGGCAGCAACGCGAGAGGCCGGATTCTGATTCGCCGTCAGCGCTCTTCCCGGTCATAGTTGTACTCGGTGCCGCCAATGGGGTTCAGCGAGTTGTATGCTGGGTCGTAGAAGTGCCCGAACCCATAGATGCGTGGTGGCCTACGCGGGAAAATACTGCGAAATTTGACGTAGCCATAAAAGATGCAGGTTGCTCGCGAGTCGCGAATGGGAGCGAAATCGGCCTCGCTGTGAAAGGAGAAACCGCCGGAACATCTAGCATGAGTAGTTTCACTGTTGGGTGGAACAACGAAGCGATCATGAAAGGGATTGATACGGGAGGGTTTGTATACTGGCTTTTCCGGCAAGGCTCCAACCGCGTGCATTTCAAACAGAGTGCAGATTTCCGTGATCTGGGCGAGGGTTCGCCCGTGATTCTTGAACCAATACTCGATGTGAGGCGCGCCGGAAGGCACGCCGCCCACGCCACCGTGTTCGACTATGTGGGCGATCATTCCAACCGAAATGTGGGGTGCTTCGATAATCGACGGGATTTCTTCCGCGATATCGGCCTGTCGCTTAACCGCGCGCAAAGTGAAGATCGCAACCGCAACATAAATTACCGTGGCTACAACATAAATGACCGTGACGTAGACGATTGCCCAACTGGGAGACGGTGGCCACCACCGTTTTTCCTTTGCCTGATCTTCTCTGCGGACCGTTTGTTGCTGACGTGCTATGGCGCGAAGCGCTTCAAGGAGTTCGGCCTCGAAGGGCGACTTTAGAGTCTGCGGTGGGCGCCCTTCGCCTGCGTCACCGCGATCGCCGGCTGTCGGCTTATGGCTTTGGACTGCCGGTGGTTTTGATGGCGGTGCGGCGCTGGGCTGAGCCTTCCCGTTGCTTGCGGCGACCAGGATTAATCCCGACGCGATCAGGATCGGCAGAAATGACTTTCGTGACAATCGCATCGAAATCCAGTCCCCAGCGCAGGGCTTCCGGCATCGGCTTCGCTAGGCCAATTTCTGGGCAATCTGTTCGTCAAGAATTTCCTTGACCGTGAGCGGCACGATTACATTGCCCGACTTGCGAAAGTAGCGGTGAATTTCGGTCAGCGCATCCGAGGAATAATCGAACGAGACAAAGAAGCCTTTGGTTCGTTCCTCGCGGGCCATCACGGCCTCGAACGAATCGATGTCCGGGCGGCCTGTTTTGTCCTTTTGCTTGACTTGGATTGGATACCATTGATCCATAAAGCCCAATTCGCGGGCACCCACTTCGCGCTCGCGCCGTAGGGCGGCATCGCGCCGATGTTCGATGGCCGATACCGGATAAATGCGTCCGTCGATTCCCTTGTCGCCGACTTGCGCTTTGTTCGGGATTCCGCCGAGCGCGATCACTGCCCAATTCTCGAACTCGAAAGGTGGAATCTTACGAAGTTCCGCTTCCGATCTCGGGAGGTCGCGCACGATGAAGCCACGTCCAACACGCCACAGATCCTCGTTCTCGGGCAACGCGCATTCCTTGCGAAGCCTGTTAGCCATCACCCGGCAGGAAGTCGGAGAAATATCGATCCCGATCCACTGGCGACCCATGTTCTGCGCTGCCACGAGGGCAGTGCCGCAGCCACAAAATGCGTCGAGAACAATATCGTTGGGTTTACTGGCTGCCTTGACGATCCGTTCGAGCAGCGCGAGCGGCTTTTGCGTCGGGTAGCCGAGTCGTTCCTGGGCCTGCGAGTTCAGCGGCGGAATGTCGGTCCAAACATCATCTATGGCACGCCCTTGCTGTTCGTCTAAGTAACGCTTGAAGCGCGGCACCGCCCCAGGGCTTGGCTGCACTACCAGCCCCGCTTGGCGCGCCGCTTCCATGCGTTCTTTGGTCCAGCGCCAGACCCTCTTTATGCCCATAAACTCGTAAGTGAGATTCGGACGGTCCGGATTCGGGTTGATGAGATTGTCTAATTAATAAAGCCTGCCATCTGGATCGCGATGGCTGTATTTACCCGCAGTCTTTGCATCGAGGTTGTCTGGATCATATGCCTGAACAATTGGGTTCCAAGTGAAGCCGGAACCGGCATAGTAGTGAATTGTATCGTGATTGTTGGCGAAGCCGCGGAACGCCAGCCCCTTCGCTGAATTTCTGCGCCAGATGATTTCGCTTTGAAAATTGTTCTCGCCGAAAATTTGGTCGAGCATCACCTTCACATAGTGGCTCGCGTGCCAGTCGCAGTGATAGTAAAAGCTGCCCGTTTCCTTGAGAACGCGAGCAAGCTGGACGCATCGCGGGCGCATGAACTCGATATAGGCTTGAGTTGAAGCGTGGCGGTCCTCGAAAGAGCGCTTCTCTTTCGTCTCGCCCCAAAACACCTCGTAGTTCCGATTCGAGTTGAACGGCGGATCGATGTAGATCAGGTCAACGCAGTGATTCGGAAGCCCCGCCAGCTGATCGAGGCAATCTCCGCAGTAGATTACGCGCGTATCTATCAGCGCGCTTTGCCTTGTCATTATTGTGCCTGGCGCACCTTAGCCAAGCTGCTAGCGCCGCGCGGTTCGCTTCTTGGGTTTTCCACGCTTCGGTGGCTTGGGTCTTTAGACAGGGGAGTCAAGTATATAATTCCGAATCCGGCCGCCGCTGCTACTCGATGACAATCATCAGTTGGCCCTTCTCGACCGTCTGACCCGCGACCACCTTCACTTCCACGACTTTGCCGGCCTTGGGCGCTTTGACTTCGTTTTCCATCTTCATCGCTTCGACGATGATGATTCCCTGTTCCGCCTTGACTTCGTCTCCCGGCGCGACCAGCACATTGACGATCCGGCCCGGCATCGCGGATTTTATTTCCACGCGGCCGCTGAGCTCGCGCCGCTTGCCGGCCGCGCGCGCCGTCCGCCGCGCCGGATCGGCGACTGTGAGCCGCGTCGATCGGCTGCGCGATGCAACGACGGTTTCCTCGCCGTCGCGCGCCACGTCAAAATCGAACGAGCGATGGTTGACAATCACGGAAAAGGAGAGCGGCCCGACCCTGCGCAAATCGGCCTCGAAGCGATTCTCGCCGAAACGAATCGCGAACGAGTCGGCGGCGAGCTCTTCAATCTCGATTTCGTGTTCCTGGCCGCCGACAGTCGCGAGGTATCGCATCGATAACAGTCCCGGCTATCTCCGCAGCGCGTCAAGCCGGCCGATCGTCCGCCATGCGGACGCATTCGGCGCGGCGGCCGCCGGCAGCGCGCCGGCGCCGTTGCTGTGATTGGTGTTTTTCTGCGCCGCGATCGCCGCGAGAAAAATCGCCGCCAGTTCCGCACCGCGCGGCGCGGCGCCGTTTTCATTCGGATGGTACTCGCGGTCGATAAAATAGGTATCGAACTCACCTTTCAAAAACCTCGGATTGGTCATGATCCAGCGATGGAAGCCGAGGTTGGTGCGCAGATCACCGGAAATTACGAATTCGCCGAGCGCGCGCCGCATCCGGTCGATCGCCTGCTCGCGATCCGCGCCCCACACCGCCAGCTTGGAGATCATCGGGTCGTAAAAGACCGGCACGTCGGCGCCCGGATAAATGCCCGCGTCGTTGCGCACGCCCGGACCGTCGGGAAATCTGAGCGTCTCGATCCTTCCCGGCGCCGGGGCGAAGCCGGCCGCCGGATCTTCCGCGTAGATTCGGCACTCGATCGCCCATCCGCGCTGCGTGAGATCTTTTTGCTCGAACGGCAGCTTGGCGCCCGCGGCGATTTCGATTTGCGCGCGCACCAGGTCCACGCCCGTCACCAGCTCGGTCACCGGATGCTCGACCTGGATGCGGGTGTTCATCTCGAGGAAATAAAAGTTGCGCTCCGTGTCCACCAGGAACTCGATCGTCCCGGCGCTGACGTAGTTCACCGCCCTGGCCGCGCGCACCGCGACCTCGCCCATCTCGGCGCGCATCTTCGCCGTGACGAACGGCGACGGCGATTCCTCGACAACCTTCTGATGGCGGCGCTGAATCGAGCATTCGCGCTCGAAGACATGGACGATGTTGCCGTGCGTGTCGGCGAGCACCTGCACTTCGATATGGCGCGGCTGCTTCAGGAATTTCTCGACGTAAAAGCGCCCGTCGCCGAACGACGACTTGGCCTCGCTGGCGACCGTGCGCACCACTGAGGCGAGGTCTTTGCCGTTCTCGACGAAGCGCAGTCCCTTGCCGCCGCCGCCCGCGGCCGCCTTCACCATGATTGGAAACCCGATCTTCTTCGCGAACGCGGCTACTTCCACCTCGGTCTCCAAGGTCCCCGGCGAGCCCGGCACGACCTGCACTCCCGCCGCCGACATCAGTTTGCGCGCCTCGACCTTGTCGCCCATCCGCTCGATCGCCTCGGGGGGCGGACCGATCCAGGTCAGGCCGGCGCGCTGCACCGAGCGCGCAAACGCGGCGCGTTCGGAGAAAAAGCCGTAACCCGGATGAACCGCGTCGGCCTTGGCAGACTTCGCGGCTTCAAGAATTTTCGCGGTGTTAAGATAGCTCTCTGCCGCGGGCGCCGGACCGACCGGGTAGGCATGATCGGCTTCGCGCACGTGCAGTGCGGCGCGATCGGCGTCCGAGTAAACGGCGATCGATTCGATTCCCAACTCGCGGCATGCGCGGATGATCCGCACCGCGATCTCTCCGCGGTTGGCGATTAGAATCCGCTTGAACATCAATCTTCCCCGGCTCCGGCCATCTTTCAGGCCGAACTCACGCTCTCCAAATTGTATACAGAATCCAGCCCACGCGAGCTAACTGCGCGCGGCGGCCGGTCCCGGCGCGCTCCTGCTCAAAGTGGAATATTGCCGTGCTTGCGCGGCGGATTCTTGTCGCGCTTGTTCGCCAGCGCCTTCAATGCGCCGATCAGCCTGGGACGCGTGTCGCGCGGCATGATCACTTCATCGATATAGCCGAGCTCGGCCGCCTTGAACGGATTGGCAAAAGTTTTGCGATAGTCCTCGGCCAGCCGCGCGCGCTCGGCGACCGCATCTTTGGCCTTGGCGAGCTCGTTGCGAAAAACAATGTTGATCGCCTGCTCGGGTCCCATCACCGCGATCTCGGCGCTCGGATACGCGAAGTTGAAATCGCCGCGAATATGCTTCGACGACATGACGTCGTACGCACCGCCGTAAGCCTTGCGCGTTATCACCGTCACCTTGGGCACGGTGGCCTCGCAGAACGCGTAGAGCAGTTTCGCGCCATGCCTGATGATTCCGGCGAACTCCTGCGCGGTACCGGGCAGAAAGCCCGGCACGTCCACGAAGGTGACGATTGGAATGTTGAACGCGTCGCAGAAGCGCACAAATCGCGCCGCCTTCACCGACGAATCGATATCGAGGCATCCCGCCAGAAAGGCCGGCTGGTTCGCGACCACGCCGGCCGAGTAGCCGCCGAGCCGCGCGAACCCGATCAGCATGTTGTGCGCGTAGTCCTTCTGCACCTCCAGGAACCGGCCGTCATCGACCACGCGCCGGATGATCTCGCCCATGTCGTAAGCCTTGTTGGGATTTTCCGGGACGATCGAATCGAGCGCGGCATCGCAGCGCGCGGGGTCGTCGCCGCCGGCGACGAATGGCGGGTCATCGACATTGTTCGACGGCATATATGAAAGCAGTTCCCGGATCATCGCGAGCGCGCCCGCGTCGTCGTCGGCCTCGAGATGGCACACGCCCGACTTCTGGCTATGCGTATCCGCGCCGCCAAGCTCCTGCATCGTGACCTGTTCGTGCGTGGTCGCTCGGATCACGTCGGGCCCGGTGATGAACATGTACGAGGTGTCGCGCACCATCACGATGAAGTCCGTCATCGCCGGCGAATACACCGCGCCGCCAGCGCACGGTCCCATGATCGCAGAAATTTGCGGAATCACTCCCGACGACAGCACGTTGCGCAGAAAAATATCCGCATAGCCCGCCAGCGACACGACGCCCTCCTGGATTCGCGCGCCGCTGCCGTCGTTGAGTCCGATCGCCGGGCATCCGGTCTTCATCGCGAGATCCATCACCTTGCAGACCTTCTCCGCGAACGCGCCCGACAGGCTGCCGCCGAAGACCGTGAAATCGTGGCTGAAGATGCAGACCTGGCGCCCGTCGATCGTGCCGTAGCCGGTCACGACGCCGTCGCCGGGGATTTTTTTCTCGGCCATGTCGAAGTCGGTGATCCGATGGGTCTTGAACTTGTCGATCTCGACGAACGATCCGCGGTCGAGGAGAAACTCGACGCGCTCGCGCGCGGTCATGCGGCCCTGTGCGCGCTGCTTCTTGAGCCGATCCTGCCCGCCGGCCGCCTCCGCCGCGCGCGTGAGTTGCTGAAGTCGTTCGAGATTTTCTTTAAGGGCCATTTGTCATAACCGCGATAACCCGAGATGGACGCCAAACAAAAAGGCGCCCGTCACCCGCCCCACCGGCAAGCATAGATACCGCATGTTGGCGGCGGGTTAAAGCGCCCGATTATTCCGATGCGTGGGGCGAAAACCCGGAGAAGTCGAATCGGTCGCCGGGCTTGATTGCATTTTTCGCGCAGAAACCGCCGTTCACTTCGAGCACATACTCCGAGTCGGCTTGGACGCCGACCGGTTTGTCGGAAAACGGCTCCGCGTTCGCGACGATTCCCGTCACCCGGCCGGCCGCGTCCGCGAAAATCATGTCGAGCGAAATCGGCGTATTGTGCATCCAGAAATTCCGCCGCGCCGCATCCGGGAAAACAAAGATCATCCCCGCATTGTCGTCCAGATGCTTGCGATACATCAGGCCGAGCTCGCGCTGCGCCCCCGTGTTTGCCACTTCGACCGCAACCGTGGCGCGCGGCTGGCCGTCGGCGCCGACTATCGTGACGCATGGACCGCGCGCGCATCCGAGCAACGCGAGCACGATGACCACGGGCGCGAGCGGGCCGAATCCGATGCGCAAGCGGCGATGCAACGTTGCTCCCATGCCTGGGCGCAAATCTAGCGCGCCGATGAGCCGCGGGAAATCAATCGATCGCCACCGGCAATGACTCGAGACCGCGCAAAAAGTACGATCCCTTGTAAACCGGTTCCATCGCGGGATCTTTCAGCCGCAGCCGCGGGAAGCGCTCGAGCATCGCGCCGATCGCGATCGCACCCTCCATCCGCGCCAGCGGCGCGCCGATGCAGAAGTGAATCCCTTCGCCGAACGCGACGTGGTCGCGAGGCTCGCGCGTGATGTCGAAACGATCGGGATCCTCGAACTGCGCCGGATCGCGATTCGCCGCGGCAAGGATTATGAAGCATCCCTGATCGGCCGGCAGCTTGGTCCCACCCAGATTTATCTCTTCCTTGGTGAAGCGAACGGTGGATTGCACCGGTCCGTCGTAGCGCAGGATCTCCTCGATCGCCCTGGCCATCAGCTCCGGCTTTTGCCTCAGCAGATTCATCTGCGCGGGATTGCGCCCGAGCGCGAGCATCCCGTTGCCGATCAGATTGGTCGTGGTCTCGTTGCCCGCCAGCAGCAGGAGCAGCACGAACGCCAGCAATTCGTCGGCGTTCATCGCTTCGGCGTCGTCGTGCGCGGCGACCAGCGCGCTTATCAGGTCGGCGCCGGGATGCTTGCGCCGCCGCTCAATCTCCTCGGCGAAATAGCCGCGCAGCGCCTTGATCGCGTCATGAAATTCCTGCGGCAGCGGAGTCCCGGGCAGCGTGTTGTCGCCCGCTACCACCGTGTCGGACCAGTGCTTGAACTGTTCGTAATGGTCCGGCGGCACGCCGAGCATCTCCGCGATCACCATCACCGGCAGCGCGTTGGCAAACCCGCTCATCACTTCGAGCTCGCGCTTGCGCTGGACAGGGTCGATGAGATTTTTCGCGATTTCGCGGATTCGCGGCTCGAGCGCGCGGATTCGCCGCGGCGTGAAATCACGCGAGACCAGGCGGCGCAGCCGGGTATGCATCGGCGGATCGGAAAACAGCATCGTGCGTGCGCCGGCAAACGGTCCCTCGTTCGGCGGCTCGAAGGGATCGCGCGGCCGCTCGCTGGAGAAATGGCGATGGTCGCGCAGCACCGCCATCACGTCGGCGTAGCGGGCGACCATCGCGGTCGGCCCGAACAAATCGACAATTCGCGGCGGACCGGCAAGCAACGGCTGGTAATGCGGATACGGATTGGCGCGGAAGTTCTCGTCCCACGGATTGAAGTAGAAATCCCGCGGCGCCCCGGGTGCGATTGCTTCGCTCATCGTCAGATTGCCTCCCGCTTCTCGATTCGACGCGATGAATCCAGCTGCTCAGCGGCCCTTGAAATTGGGCCGGCGCTTTTCCAGAAATGCGCGCACGCCCTCGCCGTAGTCCTCGCTGTCGAAGCATCGCGCGACCATCGTCGAAACCGCCGTCACGTCGCGCTCCTCGCGATCTTTGAGGCTCTCGCCAATCGCCAGCTTGGCCGCAGCCATCGTCAGCGGCGCGTTGCCCGCCATCTTGAGCACATAGTCGCGCACGTTTTCCTCGAGCTTTTCGGGATCGACCACGCGGTTGACGAGCCCCATCTGCAAAGCCTCTTCCGCGTCGAACAGCCGCGCCGACAGCAGGATATCGCGCGCGTTGGCGGGGCCCACCGTATGCGCGAGCATGATGACGCCTTCCAGCGGATACGCCAGTCCAAGCTGCGCGGCTGGAACCCCGAAGCGCGTCCCGCGTGCCGCTATCCGGATGTCGCATGCGAGCGCGACCTGCACGCCGCCGCCGATGCATACCCCGGAAATCATCGCGACGATCGGCTTGCGGCATTCGACCAGCGCCGCGATCGCACTGTTGGGCGCGTCGCGATACGCACGCGCCTGCGCCGCATCGGCCCGCAGGGCAGGGAACTCCGAGATGTCCGCGCCCGCGATAAACGCCTGCGGCGTCGCGCCGCGCATGACGATCACGCGAACCGCGTCGTCGCTCGCCAGTTCCGCGACCGCTTCCGCAATCCGCTGCCAGGTCCTGAGATTGAGCGCGTTGCGAACTTGTGGCCGGTTCAGCACCAGCCATCCAATCGGCGCCTCGCGCCGGACTATCAGCGGATCGACTGAAGTTTCATCCTTCACGGACATTCGCACCTCTGGCGAGAATTATGACGATAATTGAGCGGGCTTCCAGTCAGGATTTTGTGCACATTTGCGCGCCGGACGAAACCGTCCATGCGGGCGCGCGAGCGCTTCACACACAATTAAGTTCTCCCCCCTGCCCGCTGCTTGTTCAAATCTCGCAGGCGCGTTACTTACTTGAGTCATGGATATTGGAAAAGTCGGAATCTGGTTCTTCCTCGACGCAATGCCCGCGGCGGACACCGCCGAGTTCGCCCGGCAGGTCGAGAAGCTCGGTTACAAGGCGCTCTGGATCCCCGAGGCCGTCGGCCGCGAGCCGTTCGCGCACGCCGCGTATCTGCTCAGCCATACCGATCGCCTCGCCATCGCAACCGGCATCGCGAACATCTGGGCCCGCGACGCGGTTACGATGGCGGCCGCATCGAAAACCGTGGCCGAACTTTCCGGCGGACGCTTCGTGCTCGGCATCGGCGTCAGTCACAAGCCTCTCGTCACCAACCTGCGCGGCCACAGCTACGACAAGCCCTACAGCTACATGAAAGAGTATCTGCCCAAGATGAAGAACGCGCTCTACCTGGCGCCGGCGCCCAAAGAGCCGGTGCCCGTGGTGCTCGCCGCGCTGCATCCCAAGATGCTCGCGTTGTCGGCGGCCGAGGCCAACGGCACGCACACCTACTTCGTTCCGCCCGAGCACACCGCAAAAGCACGCGCGCAAATCGGACCGAACGCGATGCTATGCGCGGCGCAGGCCGTCATCCTGGAAACCGACGCCGCCAAAGCCCGCAAAGCGGCGCGCGAGTACATGAAGACCTACGTTCCACGCCTGCCCAACTACACCAACAACCTCAAAGCGCTCGGATGGGCTGACAAAGAATTCGAAAACGGATGCTCCGATCGGCTGGTCGACGCGATCGTGGCGTGGGGCGCCGAGGACAAGATTCGCGATCGGATCGACGCGCACCTGAAGGCCGGCGCCTCCCACGTCTGCATCCTGCCGCTCCGTTCCGACGGCTCGCCGCAGCCCGACGTGCGCGCGGTTCAGGCGTTCGCTCAACGCTGACGAATGTCGTCGATGCGCCGACTTTTTTCCAAATTGCCGGTCCTGATCCTCGCGGTCGCGGTCGCCGGATGCGCGTCGCGGATCGACCAGCAGGCCGAGCAGGCCGAAGCCGCGGCCGCCAAGGCGGATGAAGCCGCCACGCGCGCCGAAGAGTCCGCGACCAAAGCGCTCGACGCCGCAAACAAAGCGACCGAGGCGGCGGATCGCGCGACCAGGGCCGTTGAAGACGCGACCCGGGAAATCAACCGCGTCGCCGATCATCTTGAACAAATGCAACGAGACCGCGAAGCCGCAATTCACGGGCGTCGGGTCTCGCACTTGAACAAGCGGGCCGGGAAGGCCGCGGCTGCGTCGGGAGCATCCGCGTCGGCGTCTGCGTCTTCGAGCGGCGCGCCGGCGGCGGGA
>NZ_DATCTO010000048.1 GCF_036567905.1 Candidatus Binatus sp. | reverse complement strand
GCCGTCAGGCCGCATCTTTATCTTAATATTGGGTGCAGGGGTCACCCCCTGCGGTCACCCCTGCTGATAGACTGTTCCCAATGACGCCGCATGAGAGAATCGCGCGTTCCATCCGTCGCGTGCTGGTCATTTTTCCGGGCGCGCTCGGCGACCTCATGTGCTTGATGCCGGCGCTTGGGGCGATCGCGCGGCGCCACCCGGGCGCTTGCGTCGAGCTGATGGCGCGCTTGGAGCTGGCCCGGCTCGCAGCCGGAAGAACCGTCGTCGCACGCGGTCATTCGATAGAGGCTCGCGAGGTCGGCGCGTTATTCACTGATGACACTTCGGGCGACGCGCGCCGATTCTTCGCGGATTTCGATCGCATCTACTCGTTCTTCGCCTCGGACGACTGGCGTTTTCGCGCGCGATTGGCGGCGGCGACCGATGGGCATGTCTCGTTTCATCCGTTCCGCCCCGGCGGTGACGGCCACGTGTCAGCGGCCTACTTGCGGGCGATTGAGATTGAAATTGACGCGGCCGCTTCACCGGTGTATCAGCGGCTCGAACCGACCCCGGACGACCTCGCGGCAGCCGCGCGTGCGATTGAGCAATCGGGATGCGCCGGCTCAAATTTGATTGTGATTTTTCCCGGCAGCGGAAGTCCCGGCAAGAACTGGCCGGCGCATAAATTCGCGGCGCTCGCGTCGATGCTGTCGCTGTCGGACCACGCGGGCGTCGCGGTCATTCTGGGCCCCGCCGAAATATCGCTGGAGCCGATCTTTCGCCAGTCCGGCGTCGTGGTCCTGAAGCAGCTCGATTTGCCGACGGTCACGGCGATCGCGCGCGTCGCCTCGGCCTTCGTCGGTAACGATTCGGGCGTGTCGCATCTGGCGGCCGCGGCCGGCGCGTCTGGTGTGGCAATCTTCGGGCCGACCGATCCCGCGCGATGGCGTCCGCTGGCGCCGGGCGCGGGTGGACGGATCGAAGTTCTCAGGCGCAACCCCATCGATTCCATCGAGGCCGATGAAGTCGCCGGCGCGTTGTCAAAATTTGTGGCGCAGCGTCAAAACTAATACACTGAAAGGGACATGTATCATCGGGCAACATATGTCAGGTCGCGCGAGGGAGTGAAAAAGGGGCTATGAGCTTCTTCAAGACGACGATGCTGCTGGGCCTGATGACGGGTCTGCTGATGGTAATCGGCGGGCTGCTCGGAGGTTCGCGCGGCGTCGCGATCTTTTTCGTCATCGCCGCGGTGATGAACTTCTTCAGCTACTGGTTCTCCGACAAGATCGTGCTGCGCGCTTACGGGGCGCAGGAACTGGACGCGGGTTCGGCGCCGGAACTGTACTCGATCGTCAACGAGCTGGCGCATTCGGCGGCAATCCCGATGCCGCGGCTGTACCTTATCGATTCCGACACGCCCAATGCGTTTGCGACCGGCCGCAACGTGCATCATGCCGCCGTCGCCGTGACGCGCGGGATCATGCGAATCTGCACGCGCGAGGAGTTGAAGGGCGTCATCGGCCATGAACTCTCGCACGTGACCAATCACGACATATTGACCAGCTCGATCGCGGCCACCATGGCCGGCGCCGTGATGATGATCGGCTCGATGGTTCGATGGGGCGCGATCTTCGGACTGGGCGGTCGCGACGACGAGGAAGGCGGGCTGGCGGGGCTGCTGGTCGCGGGCATTCTCGCGCCGATCGCGGCGACCCTCATTCAGCTCGCGATTTCGCGCACGCGCGAGTACCAGGCCGATGCGAGCGGCGCCGCGCTTACGCATAATCCGTTGTACCTGGCCAGCGCGCTGCGCAAGCTCGAGGCCGCCAACGAGCGGATGCCGATGGACGCCAGCCCTGCGACGGCCCATCTGTTTATCGTCAACCCGCTAAGCGCGGCGGGAATTTCGCGGCTGTTCTCGACCCATCCGCCGATCGAGGAGCGAATCCACCGCCTCGAGCAGATGTCGGCCGGACAGATTGGACAAGGGTGAGGGCGCCGTCGATGGGAGAATCAGAAGACAAGCGGGGATTCAAGGTTCAGGACCGCCGACGCTTCTCCGCCGAAGGCGAGGCCAAGCCAGGCGACGAGGCGCCATCTGATAGCGGCGAAGCGTTGGAAATAAAATCCAAAGCCGACGCGCCCGGGCCGGAGTCGATTTCCAAGCCGCAAGCCGCCGCCTCACAGCCCGCGGCGAATCGCCATTCGAGCCAAGCGCCGCTGGAGCTGACGTTCGCGGCGTTTCTATGGAGCCTGTCAGAGCAGGCCCTGGCGGCGCTGGGCGAAATACCCGACCTGGCAAGCGGTCAGGTGACGCACGACCTGATTTTGGCTCAGCAGATGATCGATATCATCATAATGTTGCGTGACAAGACGCGGGGAAATCTCGATCCCCACGAACAAGCCTTGCTCAAAGAGATTCTTTCCAGTCTGCAAATGAAGTACGTTGAATTGGCGAGACCGCCGGGCCGTTGAGCGGCAGTCTTCGCATAATCACACATGACGCATAATTTTTCCCGACCCATCGTCTTTTCTGGCGTCGCGATTTTTATCGCGACGTTCACCTTGATTGCCTCTGGCATGCCGGCACGCGCTGCGGATTCCGCGCCACCCACCCGCTTCTGGACCGAGCCGGCCGACCCCGCTCACGTGGCGAAAGCCCAGTCGATGCCGGACTTCGTTGATCTCGCAGCCAAGCTCAGCCCCGCCGTCGTGAACATCTCGACCGACGAACCCGCAGAACCCGCCGAGGCCGGCGAGCCATCGCCCGAGGAGTCTCCGCACGGCCTTCTGATGCCACCGCACTCGCATCCTTTCGAGGAGTTCGGCGGCTCGCCGCACTCCAAGGCGCTTGGCTCCGGCTTCATCATCACCAAGGACGGCTACATCCTGACCAACGAGCACGTCGTCGAGGGTCCGGGCGCAGTCACCGTGACCACGCAGGACGGCCGCAATTACGCCGCCAAGATCGTCGGGCATGACGAGAAGAGCGACATCGCGCTGCTGAAGATCGATGCGAAGCACGACCTGGCGGTCGCGCCGCTGGGCAACTCCGACGACTTGAAGGTGGGAGAATGGGTGATGGCGATCGGAAATCCGTTCGGCTTCGACCATTCCGTGACGGCCGGAATCGTCAGCGCCAAGGGGCGCTTCATCCCGGGCAGCTACGAGGATTTCATCCAGACCGACGCGTCGATAAATCCCGGCAACTCGGGCGGTCCGCTGATCGATCTGCGCGGCGATGTGGTCGGCGTCAATTGCGCGATCTACACGCACACCGGCACCAGCATGGGAATCGGCTTTGCGGTTCCCATCGAACTGGTCAAGGAAGAGCTGCCGCAACTCAAGCGCTCGGGCAAAGTCGTGCGCGGATGGCTCGGCGTGTACATCCAGAAGGTGACACCCGAGCTGGCCGAGTCGCTGGGGCTGGCGGATTCACGCGGCGCGCTGGTTGCCAAGGTGCTCGACGGCGGACCAGCCAAAGTGGCCGGCGTCAGGCACGGCGACGTAATCGTGGCGTTCGACAATCAACCGGTCAGCGACTCGCGCGAATTGCCGCTGCTGATCGGCCGCACCGACCTGGGCCACAAAGGGACGCTCAAGGTGATTCGCGACAAGCAGACGATCGATCTGCCGGTCACGATTACGCAGTCGCGCGAGCCCGAAATCGTGGCGTCTGAGGAAAAATCGCAAAAGCCCGACCTCGGCGCCGTCTCGCCCTTCGGCCTTCACGTCAAGGACCTGAGTCCCGATCTCGCCAAAGAACTCGGGCTCGACGCGCCCGGCGGCGTCGTGATTTCGTCGGTGCAGCCCGGCAGCCGCGCCGACGAGGCGGGGCTTCGCGCTCGCGACGTGATCCTCGAGGTCAATCGCGCGGCCGTCAAGAACGTCGACTCGTACCAACATGCGCTGAAGACCAGCGCCAAGGGCAAGATCGTCCTGCTGCTCGTCAGGCGCGGCGACGCCACCATCTACGTGACCGTCAAGCCGGAGGCCTGAGCCGGGGACGGATTTCCGATGTCCCCGAAACGAATCCTGAAATTCGCGCTCATCGGCGTGGGCGCGATCATCTTGTTCGCCATCCCGCCGACCCTGTGGCTGTTTTTCAGCTACTACAATCAGCTCGAGAATGAAGTCGTCGCGCGGTTCTCGGGCAAGCGATGGAACATCCCGTCGCGCATTTATTCCGACTCGGTGCTAATTTACCCCGGCCAGGATCTTCAGGACCTCGGTTTCTTCGAGCGACTCGCGCGCCTGAATTACCACCCCGTCGATCCGGGCCACGTCGACTCTCGCGGCGAGTACAGCTTCGATCGCAAGCGCGGCAAGCTCGACATCTTTCTGCATAGTTTCGCCTATCCGTACGGCAACTTCGGCGGCGAATTCGTCGAGCTGACTCTTAAGGGAGACACGATCGAGTCGATGGGGGATCCGGTGACCCATAAACCGATCTTCTCGATCGAGCTGGAACCCGAACTCATCAGCGGCATCTTCGAAGGCGAATGGGAGCAGCGCCGGCTGGTGCGCCTGAGCCAGATTCCGCCCACGATGATCAATGCGATCCTGGCCGCCGAAGACCATCGCTTTTACGAGCATCACGGCGTTGACCTGGTCCGCACCATCAAGGCCGCGTATATCGATTTTACCTCGGGGCACGTGCGCCAGGGCGGCTCGACGCTCACCCAGCAGCTGATGAAGAACTTCTTCCTGAGCGGCGAGCGAAGCTACAGGCGCAAGCTCAAGGAAGCGATGATGGCGTACATTGCGGAGCGCAAATACTCCAAGGATGAAATTCTGGAGAACTATATTAACGATATCTACTTGGGCCAGCGCGGACAGGAAGGTATATATGGCGTCTGGGAAGCGTCTGAGTACTACTTCTCCAAGGAGCCGCGCGATCTGACTATTGGCGAAATGGCTACTATTGCCGGCTTGATCAGTTCGCCCAACCGGCTCAATCCGCTGCACCATCCCGACGCCGCACGGCCGCGACGCAACGAGGTCCTGGCCGCGATGCTCGAGGATGGGTACATCGGCAAAACCGCTTACGACGCGGCGGTCAGCGAGCCGCTGCATCCGCGGGAAGTTTATGCCGAGAGCAACGACGCCCCCTACTTTGTCGATTTCGTCAAGAAGGAACTGGCCGAGCGTTATCCGCCGCAGGTGCTCAGTGGCGAGGGTTTGCGCATCTTCACCTCGCTCGACGTGCACATGGAAAAGCTCGCCGAGAGTGCAATCGCGCACAATCTCAGCGATCTGGAGGCCAAGCATCCCAAGCTGGTCCGGCGCGAGACCAAGCAGCGCCTCGAGTCGTGCCTCGTCGCTCTCGAGCCGCAGAGCGGAAAGATTCGCGCGATGGCCGGTGGACGCAACTACCGCTCGAGCCAGTTCAATCGCGTTACTCAGTCCAAACGTCAGCCCGGTTCGGTCTTCAAGCCGGTTACCTACCTGGCGGCCTTCGACGAGACCCTGTCGGGAGGAGCGGAGAAGTTCCTGCCGACTACCTATATCGAGGACGCGCCCTTCACCTGGCAGTATGGCGACATGAGCTGGACGCCGAATAACTATCGCGACCGCTTCTTCGGCCACGTCACGCTCGAGTTCGCGCTCGGCGAGTCGCTAAACTCCGCGACCGCGCGGCTGGCCAACAGCGTCGGACTGGATCGAATCCGCGCGATGGCGTCGAAGCTCGGCTTTGGCGACTTGCCGCCCTACCCGTCGATCGTGCTCGGCGGAATCGAAGTCTCGCCGATGCAGATCGCGCGCGCGTACGCCGTAATTGCCAATGACGGGATGGAGATCCAGCCTTACGCCGTTACCGCAGTGGTCGACGAAAACAACAAGGTAATCGAGGGCCACGAACTGACCGCCGAACAGGTGATTTCGCCCCAACTCGCGTACATGATGCAGTTCATGCTTGAAAACGTGATCAATCACGGCACCGGCGCGGGCGCACGCGCGATGGGTTTCACGCGGCCGGCCGCGGGCAAGACCGGCACCACCAACGACGACAAGGACGCATGGTTCGCGGGCTTTACGCCCAACCTGCTGGCGGTGACCTGGACCGGTTTCGATCAAAAGGAAGAGCTGGGCCTGACCGGCGCGCAGGCTTCGCTGCCGGCGTGGACCGCTTTTATGAAAGCGGCGACTGCGGCGCGCCCGCCGCTCGATTTCACCGCTCCGCCGGGAATCGTCGAGGTGAAAGTCGATCCGACTACCGGCTATAAGGCGACACCCTATTGCCCGGTGACTATGATGGGCGTGTATCCGGAAGGTATGGCGCCAACTCAGGACTGCCCGTATCATAGTTCGGCGACGTCGTTGACTGGCGTGGACCACAAGATGCCCGAGGAGCCGAATCCAGTTGCTGATCCCAATGACTAGTTCGCTAATGAAGCGACTGGGCCCATTCGCTTTCGCAATATTTCTGCCGATGCTGCCGATTTCCGCGAGCGCATCGCCGCGGCAGCCGATGGTTGTCGCGGAACTCGAAGAGGAATCGATTCCAGCGCAGGATCTCGCGGCTCAGCCTGGTCCCGCCGCGCCGTCATCCACCTCCGCAGAGGCAAATCCCAATCCCGACACAAATCCCGATTCCGGTGATTGGGAACAGGTGCCTGCTGGGAAACCGACGCCCGCCGAACAGCCAGGGCCCGGCCAGCAGCAGCGGCCTCCTGCTAAACCAACGCCAACTCCGGCGCCCCCGCTCCCCGCAGAAGCCGAACCGCCCGATGTCGCGCCGGCGATCGACGTAGGTTCGATCGCGACGACGCCCCAAATCAGCGACTCTTCGCTGGCGCCGCTGATCGATACTGCGCCAACTCCCGCCCGTGCCGCATCGTTGAGAATCACCGAGCAGCAGCGCGTCGAGCTCGAGCAGGGGCACACTGACGGCGCGATTCGCGAACTGGCGCACGCAATTTCGATCGATCCGAGCAACTCGTACGCGTACTTCTACCTGGGGCGCGCATACGTCACGCGCAAGGACTACGCGCAGGCGCAGACGTTCTTCAAGCGCGCGGAAATTGGGCTCGCATCGGATTCCGCGTGGCTCGGCGAAATCTACGCGTTCGAAGGGCTCAGTCTCGAGGAGTCGGGTAAATCCGCCGAGGCCGCCGCCGCCTATCAGAAGGCTCTCGCCGCGAGTCCGGGCAACCTGACTGCGCGAGTCGGCGTTACGCGCGTGTCCGCATTCGTGCCTGCCGCTGCGAGCGTGTCGGCATCAGCCGCGGATCTTGACCAGCCCGCGCCCGCAGAGCCCGAAGCTCCGCCGGCGCCGGACGAAGCACCCGCTTTGCCGCCGCCCGCTCCGGCAGACTGAACGCACCGGTTACTTCGCGACTCCTGGCGGCTTTTCGCGGCACTCACCACTGGCTAATCTTGAATCCGCGCG
>NZ_DATCTO010000047.1 GCF_036567905.1 Candidatus Binatus sp. | reverse complement strand
GGTGAAGAACGCTTTATCCACCGCACCCATGTTGATGTACCAGCATTCACGCTCGGTCGTCTCGTGGCCGGGCAGGTAGCACATCGATGCCTGTCCGCTCTGCACATCGGTGGAGCAGGCGCCGACGACGAATTCGCGCTTAAAAGGATAGATGGCGATTTTCGCGTCGGGCACCGGGCGATCGCGATACGCGAGCCAGAAGACGTTGTTGCGGAACAGCTGGCCGCTGCGATCGTAGGTATCGACGTACGGCTCGAACCACATTTCGGAATCCATGTAGATGACCGTCTTGGAATCTAGCGCCGAAGCGTTAACGCTGCGCCGCGGCTCGGCGCTCACGATGTACATGTGGCGCATCTCCCAACGCTCGGGGCATGCGCTGCCGCCGCCGTCGGTCTCGCATCGCTTTTCCGGTGAATACTCGGCGGCAACCGTCGCCAGCATCTCCTTCTCGCCGAGGAACTTATAGTTGTATTCTTCGGTCTTGGGATTGAACCCCGAATAGTGATCGGGGTCCCAGCTCTGCGCGCCGGTCGCGGTCGAATTGATCGCCTCGTTCAGACGGCGCAGGCGCCGGGAGCCGGGCTCCCAAGCCCAGGTGTCGTCGCCATGATTCGGATCGCCGTACCGATAACGCAGCAGGCTGGTGCCGCGACCGTCCTCGGGCGCGAGTTCGGGACCGAGCAGGAACAACCACAGGCGGTTGGTAAGCTTGAAGTCGGGATCGACCGGCAGCGGCTCGACTTCGGTCCTGCCGACGAGGTCATAACCGGCGTAGTGCCCGGTCTGATAGTACCAGATTGCAAAGTAAGGCTTGTTGCGGCCGGTGTAGACCGTGTCGCAATCGTAATATCGCAGGTCGTAGTCGTCATTGCTGATCGGACGCCACAAGGCGTTCCAGACGACCTTGGTGGCGACGTAGGGATCGTTGGCATCAATCAGCGGGAAGGGCTGTCCGGCAACGTAGCCGATGACGGTGCGATGATCCTTCGAGAGCTGTACCTGCGACGAATATTTTTCGGTCGCGTCCTTGTACGGAGGCGGCCAATCGATGCGCGTGGTGGGAACAATTTTCATCGTCATCCCGCGCTGCACTTTGTAAAACACGCCTGGCGAAACAAGATCCTTCACCTTCGACGCGTTGTCCGGAGTGATGAAGTCGCCTGGCTTCACGCCTGCCTCCCCCGGCAAGCTCAAGGCCGCGAGGGCCAACAATCCAAGGCACCCGGCGACGACCGCTTTGCGAAACCCCGCTATCCCCAATTGCATTCGAACCTCCGTAAAAGCCTCGGGCCGTTTTTTCCCCTGACTCGATAAAGATACCGGCCAGCCTGAATTTTCCATGGATCTCTATTAGAAAAAAAGACGCGGAAAGTCAACCCTGCTAATTGTAAAAAAAATAAATCTACCTGTTACGTTCCGAGCGGCACGCGCTTATGCGAGGCGAAACAGCCTAACTGCCGGCAGTCCGCCACTGCGATTGTGGGCTGCGGCGATAGATGCCCTTGTCGCGCGTCAGCATCCCGCATCCGACCATCTCGCGGCGCGGCGTCGCGCAGTCGTGATGGTGCAGCACAGCGGCCCGTATTAACCGTCGGCGATGTGAAACTTGTGCAGGAAGCGATGGATGACGGGCGTGAGCAGAAGCCCGACCACCGCGATCAGCGCGAGACCGCTGTAGAGCGCGTACATTGATGCGAAGACCTTGGCGGCATTGCTCTTCAACGGATCGACGGGACCCATGCCGCCGAGAATCATCGACGCGTTGAGCAACGAATCGACCCAGCGCAGCCTGCCGAGATAATGGTAGCCGCATACGCCGATTGCCAGAGAGCCAGCAACGACGGCGCCCGCGACAGCGCTCCATCGCGCGAGCCGCCACAGGAACAGGCGGCGCGGCAGCAAGGTCTCGTGACGACGTTCGAACCGCATCAAATTTGAAACCTAGATAAATTGGCGTTCCCGACGCGGTTTGAACCCGTGCTATCGAGGTGATCTGAGGTCTCTTTCATACGCACGGATTATGCCCGTCGCGCCAGGATCGCGTAGTGGTATTTGAGCGTTTGCTCCTGCACGGCGCGCAGGCCCGCACGCTCGATCCGCTCGCGAGCCTCGGCCGCCGTGTAAACATGGTCGCGTGGAGGACCGACCGGCCGCTCGACGGCCGCGTTCCAGTCCACTACCAGCAGGGCTCCGTCGGGCTTGAGCAGCGCGACCATCGCGGCCAACGCCTCGTCGCCGACTTCATGCAGGACATTGACAGCCAGCACGCGGTCCGCAGTAGCGCGCAGTTGCGCCGATCGCTCGACGTGCATCGCGGTGAGGTTGCGGAGTTCCCGCGCCGCCGGCTTGGCGCACAGCAAGTCGAGCATCGGTTGCTGCTCGTCGAGAGCGATCACGTCGAGGTCGGGGCGCCGGCGCGCCAGTTCGATCGCGTACATTCCGGTGCCAGCGCCGAAATCGACAACGCGCGATTTGGCCGGCGCCGCCAACATCGCGAAAACCTCGTCGGGCGGCAGATGCTCGAAGCGCGCCGGGTTGTCGAGCAATGCCGCACGCGCCGGATCGAATCGCTCGGGTTGACGGGCGCCGTGGCGATCATCATGGCCATGCGCGCCATGGCGGTGACCGCCGCGATCGTGCTCGCCGTGCTTGCGATTGTCCATAGAGAAACCTCCGTGCGAGTTTGGAACAATCTGCCAAACGCCCTGCTGATGAACGATAGAGCGACACTTGCCGAAACGGCAAGGCTTGAATCGGCCGCGAGATAGCAATATGGAGCAAGGATGTTGCAGCGAACAACTGGCGAGCGCGTCGTGCTGCGGGCATCCCGGGCGATATTAACCATCTGCGTCCTGGCTTGCGTGCTTTGTCGATTTGGCGCCGCGGCCGCACAGGTGGCCCAGCCGGCGATGGTGCATGATTTCCACGACGCCAAACACTGGGCGACAGTCTTCGAGTCGCCCGAGCGCGCGAAGTGGCAGAAGCCCGACGAGGTCGTGAGCGCGCTCGAACTCAAGCCGGGCCAGACCGTCGCGGATATCGGCGCAGGCACCGGTTATTTCACGCGCCGCTTCGCGGCCGCCGTGGGCCCCGAGGGAGAAGCGATCGGACTCGACATCGAGCCCGCGATGGTCGAATACATGAAGCAGGACGCCGCTCGGCGCCATCTCAAGAACTATATGGCGCGCTTGAGCAAGCCCGATGACGCAGGCCTGGCGCCCCATTCGGTGGACCTGATCTTTTTCTGCGACGTGTACCATCACGTCCCCGGCCGCATCGCGTATCTGAAGCAACTCGCCGCCGCGCTGCGCCCGGGTGGGCGGATCGTGATAATCGATTTTCACCGCAGCGCTCCGGTCGGGCCGCCAGCCGCGATGCGGATTCCGCGCCAGCAGGCGATCGCGGAGTTTGTCCAGGCCGGATACCGCATGGTTGCATCGAAGGACTTCCTGCCCTACCAGTATTTTCTGGAGTTCGTACCCGCAGGTGCGCCGGTCCAGGCCGGCGCCCACTCCTAGCCAGCCGAGCGCGCCAAGCGTCTTGGAGTACGGTGCGGTCACACCTTGGGCAGGCCGAGCCGGCTCAGGATCGCCATCATCGGGCACCACTTGGTGAAGGCCGACTGGAACAGGTTGAGCGCAACGAACGCGACGAACAGATACCACGCGGGATTAACCCAATAGCCGAGCGCCAGTCCCAGCAGCACGAAAATTCCCGCGATCGCGCGTAGGGCTTCATTTTGCGTCATGGTTGGGGTGCTCCTTGTTTTCCATCAGCTGAGGACACGGAATTTTTGTACACGAGATAGTAAACCAGCGGCACCACGATCAGGGTGAAGGCGGTCGAAGCGAAAATCCCGAAGATGAACGCCCACGCCAGGCCCGAGAACACCGGATCCAACGCGATCGCCGCCGAGCCCAGCATCGCCGCACCCGCGGTCAGCGCAATCGGCCGAAGCCGGACCGCTCCCGCCTCGATCACCGCCTGTTCGAGGCTCTGCCCATGCTTAAGGCCGAGATGAATGAAGTCGATGAGGATGATGGAATTGCGCACCACGATTCCGGCCAGCGCGATCATTCCAATCATCGCCGTCGCCGTGAAATAGACCGGATCGGCGTATCCGCTCACCGCGTGGCTGGTCAACAGGTTGAGCAGGAAGAATCCGGGCATGATGCCGATGAGGGTGAGCGGGATGGCCGCCATGATGATCAGCGGCATCGCGGTCGATCCGGTTTGCGCGACCAACAGCACGTAGATAAAAAACAGCGCCGCGCCAAACGCGATCCCGAGATCGCGGAACACCTGCACCGTGACCTGCCACTCGCCCTCGCCGGTGAAGTCGGCCGTATAGCCGGGCGCCAGCAGCCGAGCCGCGCGCGGTTCCAGCCATAGCACTTCGTTGACCGGGCTTGCGCCGGCCGTGCCCGCCATCACCATCGCGACCCGGCGCAGGTCCTTATGGTAGATGGGCTGCTCCTCAATCGTGCGGCGTATCTCGCCGAGTTCGCCGAGGGTGACCATGGCGCCGCCGGCAGCCCGAAGCTTGATCGCCATCAGGTCGTTGAGCGCGGATCGCTGGATGCGCGGGAGGCGCAGCTCGATGAGGTACGGGGTCCGCTCGGTTGAAGTGTGGACTGTCGCGGGCGCTTGCCCGCCCAACGCCAGCAAGAGCGTGCGCGCCGCGTCGTCGGCGCTGATGCCGTGCAACGCGGCCTTCTGGCGATCGAGCATGAACTCAAGCCGTGGCTGCGCGGCGATCGCAAGGTCGTCGGCATCCACCAGTCCGGCGGTCTTCTCGAACAGGACGCGCACCCGCGACCCAGATGCAATAAGATCCGAATAACTCGCCTCCATCGGGCCATAGATCTCCGCCACCACGCTGGCCAGCACGGGCGGGCCCGGCGGCAATTCGACCAGCTTCATCTTGAGGCCGGGATGCGCCTGCGCGATCTTCTCCAGCTCCGGACGGATGCGCAGCGCGATTTCGTGCGAGCCCTGAGCCCTGTCCCCTTTCGGCGCGAGGTTGATCCGGATATCGGCCTGATAGGGTTCCTGGCGCAGGTAGTAATGGCGAACCAGTCCGTTGAAGTCCATTGGCGAGTTGGTTCCGGCGTAGGTTTCGAACATCGTCACTTCGCGCACCCGCGCGAGCAGGCTCGCGAAGTCATGCACCGCCGCATTGGTCGCCTCGAGCGGAGTACCGGCCGGCATCGTGACCAGCAGATCGAACTCGTCCTTGTTATCGAACGGCAGCATCTTGACCGGCACCAGGCCGGTCACGACCAGCAGCACCGAGATGACGAATGCCCCGGCCATCGCGTACAGAAACCGATGCGCGCGCCGGCGGTTTGCGAGCAAGGGGCCCAAAATTTTCGTGTACCACTTCCTGATCGTTGCGCCTTCGCCTTCAACCCCACCCTTGGCCGGTTGGTCATACTCGCGCCGCAACAAATGATACGAGGCCCACGGCGTGATGGTGAACGCCACCAGCAGCGACATCAGCATCGCCACCGGCACGTTGAACGGCATCGGCCGCATATACGGCCCCATCATCCCGGTCACGAACAGCATCGGGATGAACGACATGATCACGGTAAACGTAGCCAGGATGGTGGGCGGGCGGACCTCGTCAACGGCGATCAGGGTTGCCAGCCGCGGCGGATGATCGCGCAGGCGAAAGTGGCGATGAATGTTCTCGACATCGACAATCGGATCATCGACCAGCAGACCGAGCGACAGGATGAGCGCGAACAGCGTCACGCGGTTAATCGTGTAGCCCATCAGCAGATTGCCGAGCAGCGTGATCGAGAGCGTGATCGGGACGGCAATCGCGACGATAAACGCCTCGCGCAAACCGAGCGAAAATGCCAGCAGAACGGCGATTATCGCCACCGCGATCAGCAGCTCGCGGACCAGTTCATTGACCTTGGCGTTGGCGGTCTCGCCGTAGTTGCGCGTGATCAGCATCTGCACGTCGGAAGGGATCGCGACCTGGCGCAGCGCGCGCAGTTTGCCGAGTAATCCTTCGCTGACCGCGACCGCGTTGGTGCCGCGCCGCTTGGCGAAGGCGATCGTCACGGCCGGATAGAGCCTGCCGCGCGCGCCCGGCGTTTCGTCGCGCAGTTGCCCCGGCTCGCCGCTGATCAACCCGCTGGCTGGACCGAACCCAACCTCGGTGTAGGTGGTTGCTTCCGCGGGGCCATCGACCACGCGCGCCACATCGCGCAGATACACCAGTTGGCCATGATGCACGGCGACCACCGTGTCGGAGACTTCCTTCGCGTTGCGCAGGAACGGGCCGCTGTCCACCACGTATTCGCGATTATTGCGAGCGAAGCTGCCCACCCGCAGATTGGCGTCGGCGCCCTCGAGCGCGTGCGCCACTTCGAGCGGCGTCACCTCATGGCCGGCCAGCCGTTCGGTATCCAACTCGACCCGGACTTCGCGCGGACGTCCGCCCACTACAAAGGAACGGCCGGTGTCGGGAACCTCCTGCATGCGATGCAGGATTTCGTCGGCCACGCGCCGCAACTGCGCGTCATCCGCGTGCGCGCTGTAGAGGGTGACCGTCAGGATTGGAACGTCATTGATACCCATCGGCTTGACGATCCATCCGGTCACCCCGGGCGGCACCGCGTCGCGGTTGGATTCGAGCTTGTCGTAAATCTGGACGGTGCTCTTGATCCGATCGGCGCCAACCTTGAAGCGCACCGTCACCATCGCCATGCCGGGCCGCGAGATCGAATAGATGTGCCGCACCCCGTCCATCTCCCAGAGCTTTTTCTCGAGGTTGATAGTGACGAGATTTTCCACCTCGCGCGCGCTGGCCCCCGGCATCTGGACGATAATGTCGGCCATGGGGACGACGATCTGCGGGTCCTCCTCGCGCGGGGTGGCAAGCAGGGCGACAGTTCCGGCCGCAAGCGAAGCCAGCAGCAGGAGCAATGAGAGATTGGAGCCGAGAAAGAGATCGACAATTCGGGCGGTAAAGCCGAGTGACTCCGCCCCTTGCGGGGCCGTCTCGTTGCTCATTAGCGAACCGCCGGACTCGGTTTCGGGGAAGGCTCGAGCAGCACGGTTTCGCCGCCGTTGAGGCCCGCGAGAACTTCAACCCGTTGATCGATCTCGCGCCCCAACGCAACCTGCCGCAGCTCGACTGAACCCTGCGTCCTCACCCGCACGGTGCTGAGCTGGCCCACCGTCTCAACGGCGCCGCGCGGAATCGTGAGCACTGTTTCCCGGCCCACGCCGAGCGACGCCCGCACGAACATCCCCGGTTGCAGGCCCGCGCCCGCGGGCAAATCCGCGCGCATCGTCACGCTGCGGCTGGCAGGGTCCGCAGCCGGAATGATTTCGGTGATGGTCGCGGCGAATTCGCGATGCACTGCGTCCACGTTAATGCGAACCGGGCTGCCGGGCCTTATCGACTTGAGCAGCGCTTCCGGAACCGCGAACGTGGCGCGAACCGCCCGGGTGTCATAGACCCGCAACAGCGGCTTCCCCGGCATCGCCATATCGCCGGGCTCCGCCATGCGGTCCATCACCACTCCCTCCACCGGAGATCGGACCGTTGCGTACGCCAGAGCCGATTTTCCAGCGGCGACCGCCGCTTCGGCCTGCTGCGCATGGGCGCGCGCGCTGCGATAGGCTGCCTCGGCCGCGTCGCGTTCCTGCGCGGTCGCGGAGCCGCGGGAATACAGCGCCGAATATCGGCGCCAATCGGCCCGGCTGCGCGCCAGCTCGGCCTGCGCGCCGGCCACTGCTGCGCGCGCCTGCGCGACCCCGGCGTCAAGATCCGACGGATCCATTTCGATTAGAATCTCTCCCAGTGTAATGCGCTGCCCGGCGCGCACGCGCACCGCACGCACCCGCGCCGATACATTGCTCGACAGCTCCACCGGCACCAGCGACTCGATGCTGCCGACGACCTGCATTTCCATCGGAATCGTCGTCGCGGTGACGTAAGCTATGCGCGCGTTGGGGTCTGACGATGCGGGCGCCGGCTGCAATCCGGGCCTGATGAGCCCGGCCGAGTGAAGATAGAACAGGATTACGACGGCGAGCAGGGCGACGCCCGCGATGATCCAGGTGCGGGAGAGATTGAAGTTCACTTAACCAGGTCTCCCGCGGGCGCCTTGCCGGTGGCAAGCCTGAGCGCCGCCTCGTCGATCACGACCGCCACCCGCGCCTGCGCCAGCTGCATATCCGCCTGCTCGCGCGCAGCCTGCGCCTCGAGCACGTCAACATTGGCCGCCAGACCAGAGCGGTAACGATCCTCCAGAATCTTGAGCGCGTCGGCCGCGTAATCGTTGTCCTGCCGGGCCACGTCTATATTTTTTCGCGCCGCGGTAAGATTTCTGTAGGCGGTTTCAACCTCCAGCGCGATCGCCGCGCGCAGGTCGCGTTCCAGCACCTCCGCCCGGCTCAGGCGCGCCCGTGCGGCGTCGAGTCCGGCTTTGCTCGCAAAGCCGTTGAAGATGTTTTGCTTCACGTTGAGAAAAACCATATAGCTGTTGCCCGCGCGGGTCAGGTACTGCGAATCGTTTTCGTAGGTCGCCGCCACACTCACCGACGGCAGATACTCCGCCCGCGCGATCGTCATCTGTTGGCGCGCCGCGTCCACCTGGGCATGCGCGATGCGGAACTCCGGGCGATTCCCAGGCGCTGCGGCCGCGAGTTCGTCGAGCCGGGCCAACTCCGGCGGCGGCGATCCTGAGAGCGCAGCGCCGGGCTCCAGCGGAGCGACCGCCTCGTCCTCCGCGCCAAGCGTGTGCGCCAGCGCAGCCCACGCGGTGCGGAGCTGCTCGCGCGCCTCGATATCTCGTTGTTCGAGGGTTCCGAGCATCACTTCGGTGCGCAATAGATCGGATTTGAGCGTCATCCCTTGATTGAAGCGATCTTTCGCCACCCCGCGATGCGCCTGCGCGGAGTCCAGAGCGCGTCGCACCACGCCGGTGGTTTCCTCGGCGAGCACAGCCCGGTAATAGGCCTCGATTACCTCGTACTCCACCTGCTCGCGGGTGCGCGCGTCCTGGAAGGTTCTGATATCGGCTTGATCGTCAGCCGCTCGGAGCGCGGCCAACAGCCGCCCACCCGCAAAGAGCGATTGTGACAGCACCACCTGGCTTTGGAAGTTGGAATAGGGCGATGGAAAATTGAGATGATGCAAGGAAAAATCGCTCTGTGAGAAATCCTGCTGGGCCAGAATGTCGGTGAAGACCAGCGGCGGGTAGTTGGAGTTGGAATAGTTTTCGATCGCGTCGAGGCGGGGCAGCATCTGCGCGCGCGCAACCGTCACGTCCGAGCCGGCGGCCTGCTGTTCGAGCCCCGCGGCCTGAAGCGAGCGGTTCTGGCGCATCGCGATTCGGAGCGCCTCGGCCAGCGAAATGTGGCGCCGGTCACCGGCGCATGAATTTCCCGCCCAGAAGATGGCGGCCATCCCGAGCATCAAAATCATCGAAGCAGATCGCGGTTTGCGCATGGCTTCCTCCCTCGTGCGCGCCCTGCTGCGGCGCTGCCGCGCCAGACAGCAGGCGCCCGTTGACGTACAGATTATATTCCAATAATCTATGGAACATGATAACTACTTCCCCTGGCAATGCAAGTCCAGCTCCCGAGCACCTCGTACTCGAGCAGCTTGCCATCGTCGCGCGAGCACTTGCACAGCCCCATCGCCTGCTCCTGCTGACGATCCTTGCCCAGGGCGAACGCAGCGTCGAAACCCTCGCCTCGGCGGCCGGGCTCAAGCTCGGCAACACCTCTCAGCATCTCCATCGCTTGCAACGGGCCGGCTTGGTCACCTCGCGCAAGGACGCGCATCGCGTCGTCTATCAGCTAAGCGACCAGGCGGCGGTCGCGGTGCTTGCGATACTGCGGCAGATTGCCGAGCGTAACCTGGCACAGATGTCAGTAATCGCCCAAAAATACTTCCACGAGCGCGATCCCCTTGAGCCGGTCTCGCGCGAAGAACTTCGTCGCCGGATCAGGAAAGATACGGTTACGATCATCGATGTCCGCCCGGCCGAGGAGTTCGCCGCCGGCCATCTGCCGGGCGCTATCAATGTCCCGACTAAGGAGCTTCAGCGCCGGCTGAGCAAACTGCCGCGCGACAAGCAGATAATCGCTTACTGCCGCGGGCCCTATTGCCTGATGTCCTACGAGGCGGTCGAAACCCTGCGCCGGCGTGGCTTCAAGGCGATGCGCCTGCAGGACGGCTATCCCGAATGGAAGGCGGCGGGATTCCCGGTGAAAGCCGAACATGCGCCGTGAGGCCGGGAAAAAATCTTTGCGATCGACTTCGGGATTAATGTCGTCACCCGAAAGTGTGCAAGGTCATAACTGATATCTAACGCTAAAGGTCTGGAGGAATCGCGATGAAACCACTGCCACACATTTACAGCGCGCAGCTCTCCGGCGGCTCCGAAGGCTACGCCGCGGTCTCTGTCGCAGGCATACCCGAGCTTCGCACCGCTCCGCCGGCAGACTTCGGCGGGCCGGGCGATGCATGGAGCCCCGAGGACCTGCTGATGGCTTCCGTCGAGACCTGCTTTCTCTTCACGCTTAGGGCCGTGGCCCGAGCGTCCAAGCTGGAGTTCGAATCCCTGGAGCTCTCAGGCGAGGGCACCCTCGATCGCAAGGATGGTGTGACCCGTTTTACGGAGATAGTTCTTCGCCCGCGACTCAAGCTTGCGGCGGGCGGAGACCGAGACAAAGCAATGCGGGTGCTCGAAAAAAGTGAAAAGTCGTGTCTGGTCACGGCATCTCTGTCCACGCCGGTCCGCCTTGAGCCGGAAATCGTGTCTGGCTGATCGCGCAGATGCGACCGCCGCAAACCAGATTGCGAATAACCTGGGCCCCCGCCAGAGGACGAATGCGCAGCGAGCGCCGCTGCTTCGGCGGCGGAAATCACTTGTCGATAGGCTTGGTGGCCTTCACCGCCAAGAAGGCGGCGCCGACTGTCGTCAACTGGCCAAGCAACGGGTCCATCGGCGCCATCAGCCCGGCCAACAGAGCAAGCTGCGGATAGTAGATCGCTCCGGATGCCGGTTGCGCGTAAAGTCGCGCGTTCTCCGCAAGCTCGCGCAACTCGCTTGCCGTTCTGAAACGCGCCTCGCGCCAGGTCTCCGAACCCATCCAACCGCGTATCCGGCGGGAGGCCGCCCAGAGACTCCATTTCCCGAGATCGCCGATGACGAGATGGCCACCAGGCCTGAGCACGCGCGCCATTTCACCAACGGCGCTCTGCGCCTCCGGCACGAAAGCGAGCAGAGCGATCGCGGTAACCAGGTCGAAACTCCGATCCCGAAACGGCAGACACTCGGTGCGTCCGACGGTGTAGCCGATCTCCGCTTTGTGGCGAGACGCCTGCGCCGTGGCGCTCACGATCATTCGATGGTCGATGTCACAGCCCATGACCAGTGACGCGCCGCGCCTCCAACAGGCCAAGGTCAGGGCGCCGTCGCCGCAGCCGACGTCCAGAATTCGCCGGCCCTTTAAGGGGCCTGCCATGCGCATAATCAATTGCTGCTCGAGGTCTTCCGTGATTCTTCCCAGCGAGGTGGCGCGCCACGTTTCATAGCTCTCGGGGCCGATTTCGCCGGCATGATGAGCAACCCTGCGGATCATGGAAACTTTTTCTCGGCGGCGCAGGTTAACGCGTAACATTCAATAGGCGACCGCACCTGTTCGCGATTTAGTCGTTCGACCTGCGCAATAATTGTCGCGCAACGCCCGTTTACTGCGGTTGTCGTTTTACCAGACTCAGAAAGAACAGCGCACCGGCGCCGGTGATTATGAGCGGCCCCGTGTCGCGATGAAGCAACGAGCCCGCATAGCTGCCCATCACGGTCGAGATCACTGAGATAGCGACCGAGATCGAAAGCATGTGGTTAAGATTCCTCGCCAGCCGCCGGGCGGTCGCCGCGGGAATGATGATCAGCGAGCCCATCAGCAGGACTCCAAGGTAACGGAAGCCCAACGCCACGGTGAGCGCGAAAGCGAGCAGGTAAAGCAGGTTGAGCCGCGCGACGTTGATACCGGCGGTCAAGGCGATATCCGGCGAAACCAGGGAAACCAGCAGAGAGTGCCGGGCTTTGAGAATGAAGATGACGACTACTGCCGCACCGAGGAGTCCGAGCGCCGTCTCCGAGCCGGTTAGCTTGGCCGGCGCGCCAAACAGCGCGTCGATAAGCTCCTCGCCCGAGGTAATGAGGCTTCCGATCGCAAGCGCGACCGAGAACACAACCCCGACGATGGTTTCAGTCGATATCCCGGTCCTCTCCTGCATGCTCCAGATAAGAACCGTTCCGAACAACAGCATCGCGAGCGCACCGACGACCGGCTGGAAGTGCAAAAGCAGCGCGATCCCGACGCCGGGAAGTGCGACGTGCGAGATGGCGTCGGCTGCGAGCGTCATTCTTCGCATGACGGCGAAACAGCCTACCAGTCCGGCGGCCGTGGCCATGCTTATGGCGAGCACCACTGAACCAAGTTCAAGGAACATTGTGGACATGAAATCCTATCGGCATCGCGTAAATCCGGCTGAGCACCTCGGGCGTAAGCACGGTCTTGGGTGGCCCAACGCGGCTGTAGGTTCTGCTAAGGCACAATACGTTTGTGGCGTATTGGTAAACGACACTCAGATCATGTGAGATGAGGAGGATCGTCATGCCACGCTCTTCCTGTAGCTGGCGAATCAGGCGGCTCAACTGTTCCTGGCCGGGCGCGTCAACTCCGGCGGCAGGTTCGTCGAGGAGCAGCACGTTTGGATTGCCGATTAGCGCGAACGCAACCAGGAGCCTCTGAAATTGCCCTCCGGACAGAGCGCCAATGGGTGTGTTGAGGATCTCCTTATCCAGCCCGACATCAGCGAGCGCCGCGAGGACGGCGCCATTTGGCGCCCTGACGACAGCAGCCTTGGCGGTCAGGAAGTCGCCACCCGTGATTGGCAGGTCGCGTTCAATATCGAGCTTCTGGGGAACGTACCCGAGCTTGGTGCCGGCCGCCCAGCGGATGCTCCCTTCATAACGCAGCGAGCCAATCAGTGCCCTGAAGAGTATGGTCTTCCCGGCGCCGTTGGGACCAATGACGGCAAGCGAACTCGCCTGGGGAACGCTGAAACTAACGTCTCGGAAGATTTCCGACGTTCCGAATCGTATCGCCAGACGTTCTACTTCCAGCGCGTTTGACGACCCGTCCGGCCCCCGTCCATCCACACTGACACCTCATTGCCGCTCTCAGGGAAGGCGCCCATTCAAGCGCGTCGCTTCCTTGCTGACGTCTTCTGTGATGATTTCGCCGCCGGCGCTTTCGGCTTGACTGTGAGCACCGGGCACGGTGCTTCCCGGACCACGCGTTCGGCAACGCTGCCGAGAACGAAACGACGAAGACCCTTGCGTCCATGCGTCGCCATTACGATCAGGTTGGCGCGCAACCGGTTCGCTGCTTGAACAAGCTCGACGCCCGGATCGCCCGTCATGACTTCGACCTCGTAATGGGCTTTGCCGTTGACTTTCCGGCGAGCCAACCGCTCCAGCTTGGTTCGCGCGGCGGCCTCCATCTTGCCGAAGGACAGCGCCACCTCAGGTCCGGGAGGTATCGCAACTACGTGAAGCAGGTAGAGCGTTGCCTTGCGTTCCCGCGCCAGCTCGGAGGCAAGCCGAAGCGCCTGAAGCGAGTTCTGGTCGAAGTCGATCGGACAGAGAATTTTCTTGAATCGGGGCATCTGGTACCTTTTAGCGAGCGCAACCAAACCAGTTCGAGTGAACGCCCGGGCGCACTTGCGCTGCTGATAAACCTTACGACGTATACATTAGACGCCGCAAAATTGGGACCTTCAGAAAGTCCAATGCGATCAGGTAGAGGACGCATGCCAGGATCACTGACACCACCACCGCGTCCGGGAGCGGCGCCATCAGAATTCCACGGGTCGCCAGGAGGCAGACCACGATCACATCCGCAACGGAACTAAGAATCATCCATCGGCTCGGAGCAGAGTTCCAGAAATGATGGCGCTCGCGCACCAGATAGACCATCCCCTGACCCGTGAATACGAGCATCACAAAGACCAGCGTCTGCAGTTGAGGAAGCGGCAGGCCGAGAAAATCGCGCCCATAGAAAAACAGCCCGAAGGACAGCAGCAGGATCAGGCTACCGAGGCTCATTCCGGCCAGCATCAGAGTCCGGATGCGCCAGCGATCCGGCATTGGCGAAGCGGATACGTGATCGGTCGCAATCGACATGGTCACGAAGTCGTTGGTGAACAACAGCATTACGATCAGCAGCGGAGTGATGATTAGGGTGCGCGTCAGCATCACGCCGATGCTGAGGAACAGCGCGACCTCGACGGTTTTGATGATCTTGTTCAGCGTGTAGGTCAGCATGCGCTGATAGATTCGGCGACTGGTCTCGACCGCGGCCAGCGTGTCGCTGAGCCCCGGATTGGTGAGCACCAGGCTGGCCGAGGCTTTCGCCACGTCGGTTGCATTGGCCACCGCGATTCCGACCTCCGCCTGCTTCAACGCCGGGGCATCGTTGACCCCGTCTCCGGTCATGCCGACTATGTGGCCAGCCTGTTGCAAAGCACGAACGAGACGGAACTTGTCTTCAGGAAAGACGCCGGCGAAGACCGCACAATCGAGGGTCTGATCGATATTCTCGCCCAAGTCCTGCGCCGAGCAGGCGCGCCCGGCGATCCCGACCTGTGCTGCAACTGCTTGAGCCGTCGCGATCCCGTCCCCGGTAAGCATCGCGACGCGCACACCCAATTTGTTCAGGCTTCCTACCAGCGACTTGGAGTCCTCGCGCGGCGGATCCTGCAGCGCCAACAGTCCAATCAGACGGATCGCGCCTTCAGCTCCGCCCGCCACGGCCAGCACGCGGTAACCTCCCGCTGAAAGGCGCTCGACTTCGGCCTCTACGTTTGCAACATCGCCAACGCGGCTCGCGATTGCCTGGGGCGCCCCCTTCAGGGCGCACAATTGCTTGCCGTTCTCAATAACTGTGGCTTCGGCAAGTTTGGTTGCCGGCTCGAACGGAACGAACTTGAGACGCTGAGCCGGCGCCGAGAGCGCGCCCTCGTCTTTCGCGCGGGCGAGAACGGCGAGATCGATTGGATCTTGGCCTGCTTCGTCGCTCGCATACGCTGCAAAGCGCAACAGATCGCGCTCGCTAGAGGGTGGGTAGGGACGCAATGCCGCCAGCGACAGCTGATTTTGGGTTATCGTCCCGGTCTTGTCGCTGCACAACATATCCATCGCCGCCGCTTCCTCGATCGCCGACAGACGCGTGACCAGCACTCCGCGCTTGGCCAATTCCACCGCGCCCAGCGCGGTTGCCACAGTGAAGGTGGCCGGTAGTGCGACCGGAACCGAAGCCACCAAAAGAATCAGTACGAACGGAAGCGTCTCGGTGAGAGGCAGCCCTGCCAACGCGGCGTACAGCAACACCGCGACCGCCAGCACCGTGTCCATCGCCACGAGGTACTTCACGATCGTGAAGATGAGGCTCTCCAGATGGCTGGCCGTCCTGGCCGAACGCACCAGTTCGGCGGTCTTTCCAAAATAAGTTCGCTCGCCGGTTGCGCTGACCTCGCCACTGGCCTCGCCGCGTTTAACCAGCGAACCGGCATACGCAGTTTTGCCCTGACCCGCCTCGATCGGCACCGACTCACCGGTAAGCGCGGATTGATCGATCAGGACGTCTCCCTCGCGGATACCGATGTCTGCCGGCACGAGGTCGCCCATCTGCAAGTGAACGAAATCACCGGGCACCAGCTCCTCTGCGGGAATCACGCCCCACGCGGCGTCACGCAAGACCCTGGCCCGCACCGCCAGCCGCTTCTGCAACAGCTCAAGCGCGCTGTGCGCGCGCGTTTCCTGGAACAGACTCAGTGCGGCATTGAAGGCCAGCAGTACCGAAATGACCGCAGCCTCCAAAAACTTGCCAAGCGCAACTTCGAGCACGATTGTGACTTCGAGCATCCACGGCACCGGAGCCCAGAACTTGCCGAGCAATGCAAGGAATGGATGCGGCTTTTTCTCCGCTACGGCGTTGGGGCCCCACTCGAGAAGACGCCGGCGAGCTTCTTCGCTAGTGAGGCCGCGCGACGGCATCTTCACCGCCGGCTGGCTGACAGAATCGCCCATTCAGACACCCTCAGCGATTCGCTAATCTCCGCTTTCGGCACAACCAGCGCCTGCTTCGAACCGAAACAGATTGCCCTCGGCCAAGCTTGGTAGAACCTGAACATGGCGGCAAGGACCAGGCTCGATCAGACGTCAAGATCGGCGTCGGCGCCGCGGGCGGAAAAAAGGCGGACAATTTGCATTGTCCGAACGAAGAAAACTGAGCGTCCCCGACGGGATTTGAACCCGTGTTACCGACGTGAAAGGCCGGTGTCCTAGGCCGAGCTAGACGACGGGGACGTTAGGATCGAAGCCCGAAAATACGAACGCGCGCTATGCGCGCGCCAGACAGCCAAAAGTATCAGAGCCGCAAGAAGCGGAGCAAGTCATCGCGGCCAGCGGTCGAACGACCGCAAGCGGTGGCGTTGTCTGGCGAATCGGGTACCGCTAATTTCGACACGATGTCCGATTCTCCAATCCTAGTCGCGGGCGCCGGCGCGATTGGCTCGATTCTCGGCGGCATGCTGCATGATGCAGGGCACGACGTCACGCTGCTTGGCCGCCGAGCGCATCTCGAGGCGATTGCACGCGGGGGCTTAAGAATTTCGGGCCTGCTTGGCGATCGAACTGTCGCCGGCATGAGGCTCGCCGACGATCCCGCCAGCCTTGGCAGGCGGTTCGGGTTAATCGTTTGCGCGGTCAAGAGTTATGACACCGAATCGATCGCGGCCGCGCTGGCCGGCCGTTTGAGCGACGACGGCGCGGTGGTCTCGATGCAAAATGGCCTGGGCAACATCGAGTTGTTGATCGAGAGCTTCGGACGGCGGCGGGTATTGGGCGCGCGCGTGATCTTCGGCGCGGAAATACCCTCGCCGGGCAGCGCGCACGTGACGGTTTTCGCGCAGCCGGTCGCAATCGGACCCGCGCCTGCGATTCATCGCGAGGACTCGCCGGCACTGGCGGCGCGCGCCCGCGCGATCGCCGCAATGATCGACGCCGCCGGCGTTCCCGCGGTCGCTGTTGACGACATCATGCCCGTGCTGTGGACCAAGGTTCTGTACAACGTCGCGCTGAATCCGCTCGGCGCACTTTTGCAGCAGCACTATGGGGCGCTCGCCGGGGATCCGGACGTGAAGCCGATCATGGACCGCGCGATCGAGGAGGCGTTCGCGGTCGCGCGCGCGCTCGGCATCGCGATCCCCTTTTCGAGCGCGGCAGAATATCGAAAAGTTTTTTACGAGCAGATGATTCCGCCGACGTCCAGTCATCGGCCGACGATGCTGCACGATCTTCATGTTCGCGGACGCACCGAGATCGGCGCGCTCAACGGCAAGATCGTCGAGCTTGCCGATCGCCTGGGAGTCGGCGCGGAGACGAATCGAATGCTGACGCGGCTCGTCAGGGCTGCCGAGCGCGCGCGCCAGCGAACAATGAAAACTCAAGCAGAACGATGAAGGCAGCATCGATACGCCGGGCGAGCATGGATGCGATCGTCGCGCAGGCTGAGCGCGAGTTCCCGTTCGAATGCTGCGGCTTCATCATCGGCGACAACGAAAACTCGGTCGAAGAAGTCCGCCCGGTCGCCAACATCCAGAACCGCATGCACGCCGAAGACGCGGCGGCGTTTCCGCGCGACGCGCGCATGGGGTTCCTGATGGAGCCGAAGGAGCATTTGGCGGTAATGAACGAAGTCGATCGCCGCAAACTCGTGCTGCGCGCCGTTTACCATTCGCACCCCGATCACGACGCGTACTTTTCCGCGACCGATCGCGCGCAGGCGTGCTCATTCGATCCGCCGGCGCCCGACTATCCCGCCGTCGTTTACATCGTGATGTCGATTCGCGCCGGCAAGTTCGCGGGCGCCGCGGCGTTCGCCTGGGATTTCGAAAAGAAGGAATTCGCCGAGACGAAGCTGACCGTCGAATGAATTCGTTGCGTGGCCGCGAGACGCGAAACCGGCCGCTCGCGGCGCCACTGGAAAGGATTTCAGACTCAAAGCGGGGCTTGAACTTCAGGTTTGCAAACCGCCTGGTATCGGTGCGAGTTTTAATTCCGGTTCAAAATGAAAATTCCGCTTTACACCACTGTGGCGGACGTGACCGCGGAGCCGGCGCGTGCGGGCGCTGAGGCCGCGTGACCATTCAGGGGAGAGACGTCATGGCTAGGATGTTGAGACCGCAGGAGAAGCGCAACGCCAAGCCAAAGGCAGCGAAAGCGAAGTCAGAGAATGTGATCCTCTATGAGGTGAGGGATGAAATCGCCTTCATCACGTTGAATCGGCCGGAAAAGATGAACGCGCTCAATGGCGCGCTCAGCAACGGCTTGTGCGCGACCTGGAGCCGGTTCGAGGCCGACCCGGCCGCCAAGGTCGCCATCCTCACGGGCGCCGGCAAGCACTTCTGCGCCGGCGCGGACGTGAGCCCCGGTGCGATCGATCGCGAAGTGCCATTCCAGGTCCATCAAGGCTATCCGCAAAACGGCATCACCGTGTTCAAGCCGATCGTCGGCGCGATCAAGGGCTACACGCTCGGCGCAGGCTATGCACTGGCCGTTCGCGGCTGCGACATTACGATCGCCGGCGAGAGCATGCTGATGGGTTTTCCGGAAGCACGGATTGGCACGCCGCTGCCACCGATGGAGTATCTGCCGTACATGCCCTTCAAGATCAGCCTCGAGTTCATGCTGCTGGCATGGAACGGCGGGCAGATCATGGACGCGCAGCGCGCCTATGAGGTCGGGCTGGTCAACAAGGTCGTAGCGGATGAGCATCTGATGGACGAGGCGGTCCGCTGGGCTGGGCTGCTCAAGAAGATTCCGCCGCTCTACATCAAGTCGGTCAAGTACGGGCACTACAAGACGACGGACAACAAAGTGCGTATCGATGAGCGAGAATACATCCTATTCACCCATCCGCAGGAGATAAGCCGGGACCGTCAGGAAGGGCTGCAGGCATTCTTGCAGCGGCGGGAGCCGAAATTCACCGGGCAGGGGTGACCCCTGCACCCAATGTTAAGAGCAGGAGGGGGCTAGTTCTCGGACGCGGTGAATTCCTCTTCCTTGGCGGACATCTCGAGCGACATCCCGCGAGTTTCATCGATCACCAGACCGAACAGGATCGCAGCCGGGATGCCAACGATCGACAGCGCGCCGACGACGATCGACAGCCCGCCCATCGCGTTCGCCAGCATCGCGACCGCGGCATTGGAAATAACTGCGCCGATGGCGCCGACCAGTGCGAACCAACCGATCATCGTGCCGCGCAGCGGGGTGGGAAACAGTTCGGTCGCGGCCGCGTTGGTCCCGACGGTGCCGCCGTTGTCGCATACGTTGAACCAGAAATAGCCGCCCGCCAGCCACATCAACGGCCACGCAAAATGCGCCGGCGGTCCCCAAAAAAACCACAGATGTCCGGCGGTGATGAAAATGCCGAAGCCGACCACCGTCGGCACGCGGCCGAAGCGCTCCGCGGCCCACGCGCCGAGCGGAAAACCAACCAAGCCTAATCCGCCGGAGACGATCGTCATGGTGCTGGCGGCGGTGGCCGACAGCCCGACCACGGAAACCGCGTGGTAGTAGCCGAACGCGTTGGCGGCAGTGGTCGAGATTGCGACGGCCAGCGCGCATACGATCATCGTGATCGAGCGTTTGCGATAGAGCGGCTGAAAGACATCGTAAAAGTGCGACCTGGCGGTGATCCCCTCACTTTCAGAGCGTTCCCATCGCCCGCTCTCGGGCAACAGCCGCGCCATCGCGGGCAGCATCGCGATGCCCGCCGCCGAAATCACGAACATCCATCGCCACGACCATCCGTAGGCGACGAAGATCGGCATGAGGAACACGCAGAATCCGGCTCCCACCGAGGCCGCCAGACCGCCGAAGCTTTGGCCGCGCGCGCGACGTGCGATGGGGAGTTCTTCGGAAAGCATCACGATACAGCCGGCGCCGGCGGCGCCGATGACGGCGTAGAGCGCGATCTGAAATGCGGTGAACGCGACAAAATTGCTCGAGAGCGCCGCCGCGATGCTGCAAACGGGAATCGCAGCGACGCACCACAGGATCATGCGGCGACGCCCGTGCCGGTCGATCATCCGCGAAAGCGCGAGCGCGCCCAGCGCCGAGAGCGAGATCCACGCGAACAGGCGGGCAATTCCAGCGCCGTCGAGGTGGAAGCTCGTTGCGATCCACGGCGCCGCGACCGAGACAATCGAGGCCGCGAAGCCCTGGTAAAAGAGCATCGCGACCAGCGCGATAACGGTCACCCGCTCGCGCCCGGCGGACTCAGCGGCAGCATCGAGCTGCTCGTGATTCGGGGCCGGGGCCGTCGGCGGCGCGGGATCAATCACAAAATGAATTCGCGGACCCTCAAGCGTCGCCGACCAGCTCAAAGACCGGCGTGCGCGACGCGACGGCACCAAACGCGGCGGCGGGCGAGCCGGCGGGCACGTCGAAGAAACGCTGGACCTGGGACGCAAAGCGATCGAGGAACGCTTTGATAATCTCGGGCTTGTCGGCATCGGCAAGCTCGCGAACCGTCAACGATTCGGAACTGGCGCCGCGCCGCAGGACGACGCGACCGGCAGCGCGCGCATTGCGGGCCCAGGCAGTCTCGCCGCGAGCCGCAACCAGCCATCGCCGTCCCTGGAATTCAAGCAGGTTGACGGGGGTGGTGAAGGTCATCCCCGATTTTCTGCCGCGGACTTCGAGCAGGCGCATGTATCCGGGCGCGATTCCAAGCTTGACGGCCCGGCCCATCAGGCGGTTGAAGAATCGAGCGAGCGCGCTTTCCTTGTGAAAAGTCTCGGGCACGATGTGGAGGCCTCCGCAGCGAGGATATACGGCGAGCATATATAAGGATGCATGGACGCTGTTATCCAAGCAGATGGTATTCGGGCTTGTAGGTCTGCGCTCGGACGAACTGCGCGATATCCTTCGGCTCCGGGACGCGCGCCAGACCGCGCGCGAAAATCACCTCCGCCACGCGCGCGGCAGCATGTAACTCGGTGTCGAGTATCGTTGACACGGGAGGATAGATGAGCCCGGCATCGAGCTCGGCCGGCGTCACCCGCTCCGCCACCGCGCGAGCGGCAGCGATGAACATCTCATTGGTCACGCGCCTTGCGCGGGTGGCATAGACCGCCAGACCGATCGCGGGAAAGATGTAGATGTTGTTGCCCTGTCCGGGCACAAAGGTCTTGCCGTTAAGCAGCACCGGAGAAAACGGGCTTCCGCTGGCGAAGACGGCGCGGCCCTCCGACCAGCGGTAAGCCTCTTCCGCCGAGCACTCGGAGTGCGAGGTCGGATTCGAGCAGGCGAAGATAATCGGGCGCCGGTTGATGCGCGCAATCGCCTCGATCACGCGCTGGTTGAAGGCCTTGCCAACCGTGCTGACGCCGATGATCGCGGTGGGCTTGATCGACTCGATCGCAGCGACAAAATCCCTGGTCGGCGAGTGGCGATGTGCGTAAGGCTTGTGGAAATCAGCCAGGTCATTGCGGGTCGTTTCCAGCAGTCCGTTTATATCGAACAACCAGAGTCGAGCGCGGGCATCCTCGGCTGGAAGCCCCTCGAGCATCATTTCTTCGGTCAACAGGCCTGAGATTCCGATAGCGGCGGAACCCGCGCCGAGGAACAGGAACGTCTGGTCGGAGAGTTTCCCGCTGGTGGTGCGAAGCGCTCCAAGAATTCCCGCAAGGGCGACGGCCGCGGTTCCCTGGATGTCATCGTTGAAGCAGCAAATCCGGTCGCGGTAGCGGGCAAGCAGCCGGATGGCGTCGGTGCCGGCCCAATCCTCGAACTGGACGCAGCAACTAGGGAACTCTTCCTGGACCGCGGTTATGAATTCTTCGACAAACTCATCCAACTGCGCGATTGGCGGGCGCGTCTGGCGCAAGCCGAGATAGAGCGGGTCGCGCAGCAACGTCTCATTGTTAGTGCCACAGTCGATGAGGATGGGGAGAGAGTACTGCGGCGGCACGCCGGCGCATGCGGTATAGAGCGCGAGCTTGCCGATCGGGATTCCCATGCCGTTTGCGCCGAGATCGCCGAGCCCCAGAATTCGCTGCCCGCTGCTGACCACGATGAAGCGCACGTCGCGCTGCGGCCAATTGCGGAGAATTTCGCGGACACGGCCCTTGCGTTTGATCGACAGGTAAAGGCCCTTGGGCCGGCGCATGATGTGGCCAAACTGGAGGCAGGCCTCGCCCACCGTCGGGGTGTAAACCAGCGGCAGGAATTGCACCGGGTCCGACATGAGCACGCAGAAGAAGAGCGTTTCGTCGGTGTCCTGCAGTTGCGACAAGTAGATGTACTTTTCCAGATCGTTGGGCTTTTGCGACAGCTGAAGGTGCACCCGCTGGATCTGAGCTTCCTCGGAATCGATCCCTTCGGGCAAAAGGCCGAGCAGGCCCAGTGTCTCGCGCTCAGACTCGGTGAACGCGGTCGATTTATTGAATTGCGGATCACGCAGCAGCGCCAAGCCGCGCGGTAAACTTGCCATTTTGCGTTCGCTGTCCTCCAATCCTGATTTTCAGCTCCAAGCCGCCGATCCGATCACCGGAAGATGTTGGTCTTGGCAAGCTCGACGATTCTGCCGGCTGTCCTGCCCCGCACCGCTCTAATTGCATTCAAGCCAGTGCTAATAAAGGTTTTCCCCTAATATCGAATGTAGTAGTTCGCAAATAAATCTAATATCAAATTTAGTAGTTCACAAGTAATATGAAAACCCGGGATTACGATCCATGGTTCGCTTCATTGCATTTGGCACCTCCGTTGGAATAGGAATTACCTCTCACAAATTTCGACCTGGAGCGATGAAGTGACGCCCAATCCCCACAACACAACCAATTCACCGACCGGCGGCCGCGCGTTGCGCGATTGGGTCAGAAAAGTCGCCCAGCTCACCCGGCCCGATGCCGTTGTGTGGTGCGACGGTTCCGAGGCGGAGAAAGATCGCCTGACCAAACAGGCCGTCGCCGAGGGAATATTGATCGAGCTCAATCAGGCCAAACGGCCCGGCTGCTACCTGCATCGCTCCAATCCCAACGACGTCGCGCGCACCGAACAACTGACCTTCGTCTGCACTCCGAAGGAAATAGACGCCGGGCCTACCAACAATTGGTCCGAACCAGCACAGACATACGCCAAGTTGCGCGGATGGCTCGACGGCTCGATGCGCGGGCGCACGATGTACGTGGTGCCGTATGTGCTGGGCCCGCTCGGGTCGCCGTTCTCGAAGGTCGGCATCGAGCTCACCGACAGCATTTACGTCGTGCTGAACATGCGGATCATGACGCGGATGGGCACGGCGGCGCTCGATCAACTTGGCGAGTCGCGCGATTTCAATCGGGGAATTCATTGCACGCTCGATTTGAATCCCGAGCGCCGGCTGATTTGCCACTTCCCGCAGGACAACACGATCATCTCGGTCGGCAGCGGCTACGGCGGCAACGCTTTGCTCAGCAAGAAATGTTTCGCGCTTCGAATCGCAAGTTCGCTCGGCCGTGACGAAGGCTGGCTGGCCGAGCACATGCTGATCCTCGGCCTGCAAAGTCCCGACGGTGAGACTACTTATGTCGCGGCCGCGTTTCCGAGCATGTGCGGCAAGACCAATCTTGCGATGCTGACGCCGCCGGCCGAGTTCAAGGGCTGGAAGGTGTTCACGATTGGCGACGATATCGCGTGGATACGGGTCGGTTCGGACGGCGGCCTGTGGGCGGTCAATCCCGAGAACGGCTACTTCGCCGTCGCGCCCGGTAACAGCGAAAAATCGAACCTGAACGCGATGAGGATGCTCCAGCATGATTCGATTTTCACCAACGTCGCGATGACTCCCGACGGTGACGTGTGGTGGGAAGGGATGGACGTGCCGGCGCCCGACGGTCTGCTCGACTGGCAGGGACGCCCGTGGAAAAAAGGCTCGCCGGACAAGGCGGCGCATCCCAACAGCCGCTTCACTACTCCGATGCGCAACAATCCGGTCTGGTCGCCGCAAGCGGACGATCCCAGGGGTGTGCCGATCTCCGCTATCATCTTCGGCGGACGGCGGGCCACGACGGTGCCGCTGGTGCTCGAATCGACGGACTGGACACACGGCGTCTTCATGGGCGCGACGATGGGTTCCGAAACGACGGCCGCGGCCGCAGGCGCGGTCGGCGTGTTGCGGCGCGATCCGATGGCGATGCTGCCGTTCTGCGGCTACAACATGGGCGATTATTTCGCGCACTGGCTCAAGATGCACAGCGCGCTCAAAAAGCCGCCGCGCGTCTTCATGGTCAACTGGTTTCGCAAGGACGCCGCCGGCAACTTTATCTGGCCCGGCTACGGCGAAAACGTGCGCGTGCTCAAATGGATGTTCGATCGAATCCATGGACGCGCCGGTGGGCGGCAGACGCCGGTTGGAATCGTCCCCAATGAAGCAGACCTCGATCTCAAGGGCCTCGATCTCCCCAAGAGTGCTGCGCAAGACGCGCTCGCCATAAATCTCACGGAATGGAAGGCGGAAATCGAATCCGTCGGCGAGTTCTTCGAAAAGATCGGTCCGACGATGCCGGAGCAATTGAAGGAACGCCGTCAAACGATTCTCAAATCGCTGGGCGGCCACGTATCCGGGCAGCAAGTCGCCGCCGGCCGCTGATATATTTGCCGAGATACGACGCGGATGCGGCGCCGCGAGCTCTGAGTTTAGCCAAGGTCAAGCACTTCGCGGAGTGCGGCGGCGACGCGCTCCATCATTGCCTCGTCGAGACGTGACAGCGGGCCTTTGACGAGCCGGCGGTTGTCGATCGCGCGGGTTTGGTCGATGAGAAGATCGGAGTCGCGCCGGATCGACGACTGCAAGGGCACGCGGATGCGCAACGGCTCTGCGTCGTCGATAAGATTGGTGGTCAAGGGCACTATCAGCGTTGAAGGATGGCCGGCGTCGATAAGCGCCTGCGCCTGGAGGATCAGCACCGGACGGGTCTTGCCCGGCTCGGTGCCGCGGCGGGGACTCAAATTGGCGAGCCAAATCTCGCCGCGCTCAGGCATCCGGGTCGCGCTCGATCGCGGCGAACTCGGCATTCACCCGCATGCTTTCCTTGCGGACCTTGCGCGACGCCCTCGCCATCCGCTCCGCGCGGGCGTGGGCCTCGGCCTCGCGGTTCATGCGTTCGATGGCGCGGCGGATATATTCGGCGCGTGGGATTCCGAGCGCGCGGGCGCATCGGTCGCCGGTTTCCAGCAGGTCCTCGGGCAGCTTCAGGGATATCGACTCCATCAGATTCGCCACAAATATCTCCCTTAGATATCACCTGCTAATATGCGCCGCACTGGCAAGCAAAGCAATCCAGCCACGCGAATGCGGCGCCGCGAGTAGTAATACTCCGGCGCCGCAATTGTTTCTGTGATCGTCCGCGCTAGTCGAGATGCTTGCGCAGGAAGGTCGGGATGTCGAGCTTGTCGTCGCCGTCGAGCAGCGAATTCGGCTCGAGCTTCTCTCCATCCGCCAAGCCCGCATCCTCGCCGCGCCGCCTGAAAGCCGGAATGTCCAGCGAACTGTCGTCCACGACCATCCCCATCCTGCGCACCGGCCTGTTGCCCGGGAACATCCTGACCTGCCCTGGCTGCGCCGCGGGCGCCGGTTTGACCTCCATGGGATCGACGGGCCGCGTCGAGGCCGCCGCGATCGGGGTGGTGACGGGAGCGCCCGACGGCGAATAGCGCGCCGAACCTCTGTCGAGATCGCCGAATCCTGTCGCGATAACCGTGACGCGAATCTCGTCGGACATCGCCTCGTCGATCACGGCGCCGAAAATGATGTTGGCGTCCTCGTGCGCCTCTTCCTGGATCAGGCTGGCCGCCTCGTTGACTTCATACAGCGCCATGTCCGGGCCGCCGGTCACGTTGATCAGCAGGCCGCGCGCGCCCTTGATCGAGACGTCTTCGAGCAGCGGGCTCGAGATCGCACGCTGCGCCGCCTCGACTGCGCGATTTTCGCCCGACGCGGTCGCCGCGCCCATCATCGCCATGCCCATCTCGGCCATGATCGATCGGACGTCGGCAAAATCCAGGTTGATCAAGCCATGCACGGTGACCAGTTCGGAAATTCCGCGCACCGCCTGCAGCAGCACGTCGTCGGCCTTCTGAAACGATTCCTTCAACGAGGTATTTTTGCTCGCGACCGAGAGCAGGCGTTGGTTGGGAATCGTGATGAGCGTATCGACCGCGTTTTTCAGCTCGCGCAGTCCTTCCTCCGCCTGCGCCATGCGGCGGCGTCCTTCGAACTGAAACGGCTTGGTTACGACGCCGACGGTCAGCGCGCCAAGCTCGCGCGCGACGCGCGCAATCACCGGCGCGGAGCCGGTGCCGGTGCCGCCGCCCATCCCGGCGGTCACGAACACCATCTCCGCTTCCGACAGGATTTCGCGGATCCGTTCCTCGTCTTCGAGCGCGGCCTTGCGTCCGATTTCAGGATTGCCGCCGGTGCCGCGTCCGCGCGTGATCGCGTCGCCGATCTGAACCCGCAGCGCCGCATGATTATTCTGCAGCGCCTGGATGTCGGTATTCACGGCGATGAAATCGACGTTGCGCAGCCCCACATTGATCATGTGGTTGACCGCATTGCCGCCGCATCCACCAGCGCCGATTACCTTGATCCTCGCGCCCGGGTCGGGATTACTCACCAACTCAATCATTACAGATCCTCCTCCACCACCTACTGGCAAAGCTTGTTGCCCGATTAATTTTTTGTTGCGGCGGCTTCTCAAAAGAAGTCCCTCACCCAATCGCCAAGTCGCGAACGCAGCCGCCCGAGCCGGCCGGTTCTGCCCACGCCGTTGCCGATTCCGCCCGCCGCGCTCTGGTACAGCAGCAATCCCGCGGCCGTCGTGTACATCGGCTTCATCAGTTCTTCGGGCAGCCCCTTGAGATTGATCGGAAGTCCGCGCCGCACCGGCATGCCGAAGATGCGCTCGGCCAGTTCCTGCGTGCCCTCCAGCAGCGAGGTACCTCCGACCAGCACCACGCCCGAGGCGAGACCGTCCGAAACCCCCGAGCGCAGCAGCTCGCGCTGCACCATCGTAAAAATCTCTTCCATCCGCGGCTCGATTATTTCCCCGAGCAGGCGGCGCGCGATCACCCGCGGTTCGCGTCCGCCGACTCCCGGCACCTGCACCATCTCGTCGCGGCGCACGACCTGGTTGGTCGCCACGCCAAAGGTAACCTTGAGCCGCTCCGCTTCGGAAATCGGCGTGCGCAATCCCGCGGCGATATCGCTGGTAAGATGGTTCCCGCCGATCGGCAGCACCGCGGTGTGCATCACTGCGCCGCCATGAAACACGATGATGTCGGTGGTGCCGCCGCCCACATCGATCAGCGCGACTCCGAGCTCGCGTTCCTCCGGAAACAGCGCCGCGTCCGCCGACGCCAGCGGCTGGAAAACCATCTCCGACGGGGTGACGCCCGCGCGCTCGCAGCACTTGGTGAGATTCTGGCCGTAGCTCTGCGCCGCGGTCACGATATGAATGCGCGCCTCGAGCCGCACTCCCGCCATCCCGTGCGGCTCGCGCACGCCTTCCTGCTCATCGACCGCAAACTGCTGCGCCAGGATATGCAGCACTTGCCGATCGAGCGGGATTGCGACCGCGCGCGCCGCATCGATCACTCGATCGACATCGCGCGAACTGACTTCACCGCCCCGCACTGCGACGATCCCGTGGCTGTTGAGGCCCTTTATGTGCGGCCCCGCAGCTCCGACCACCGCCGAACCCACCCGCACGCCGGATGTTTTCTCCGCTTCGCCGACCGCCGATCGGATCGCATCGACCGTCGCCTCGATATTGACCACCACACCCTTGCGCAAACCGGTGCATGGCGCGATTCCGTAACCGAGCGTCGCCAATTGGCCGTCGGGCAGCGACTCGCCGACGATTGCGCACACTTTGCTGGTGCCGACGTCCAATCCGGTGAGCAGATTTCTCATCGCGCCGTGGACTCCCCGCTCGGCTGGAGCGAAACTTTTCGAATCCCGCCCTTGTGTTTCGAATGGTTGCCCTCGCCCGCATGCAGACGCACGACAACCTGCCCCGGGGTAGTCAAATCGAGTGCGGCAATCAGGTTCTCGCGCCCCTGCCATTGCTGGCGCACCTTAATCGCGCGCTGAATTTCCGTCGTCGCGCGATCGAGATCGATCACCACCTCGGTGCGTTCCCGTTCCAGAAAAAGCGACGCGGTCGCGTCATCGTTGATTCGCATTTCCGAGATAATTTCGGACAACTGCGTCTCCGCGCGCACCAGCACCGCCGCATAATCGACCAGCTGCGGTCCGCGCGCGTTGTCGAGCGCCGCGCCGCTCAGCACCGGCAGATCGCCCTGCTTGCCGGGCGAGACCGGCCCGCGCAGCTCGCCGCCGCTGAATAACTCGTAGAAGCCGTCGTGGCGCTCGACGATCGCGATCGCGCCTTCACGCACGTCCCCCGCCGACAGCGCCGCGGCGCCCGCTCCGTGGCTGGCGCGGCGGTAAATTCCAGCGCGCCCGGCCCATTCGGTCAGCAGCGCAGGGTAGCTCGCGGCGGCCGTGCGCGCGGGCGCGAGCGAATCCATTATTTGATTCTGATATGAGCTGAGAGCCGCGGAAGCTCTGAGCGCGATCGCGCGGCCGGTCGCGCTGAATCCGGTCATCACGCCCAGCGCAAAAAAGGCGCACACGACCAGCCCGCCCAACCGCGGGCTCCATCCTGCCACCACCCTATTTCCACCGCGAACCGCCACCCCGCCACCTCAATCCCGCGTCACCAATCGCCGACCAGCCTAACCTCCGGTTCAAGCCAGACGCCGCTCTGCTCCTTGACCTTGTTGCGCGCCATGTCGATCAGTGCGCGCACTTCCGCGGCCTGAGCGCCGCCTAGATTCACGATAAAATTTGCATGCTGGTCGGAAAAAGCCGCGCCGCCCAGCCGCGTGCCCTTCAGACCCGCGCCTTCCAACAGCTTCCCCGCGAACTTGCCCGGCGGATTCTTGAAGATCGATCCCGCATTCGGCACGTCACGCGGCTGGCGCGCCGCACGCTTGGCCCTTACCTCCGCGACTCGCGCCATCAGTTGCGCGCGATCGCCGCGAGCAAGCTCGAAATCGACGCGCGTGATTACGAAGTGCGCCGGCAACTCGGTGCGCCGGTACGCAAACTTGACTTCGTCCCTGGTCAGCGCAATCGCCTCGCCAGCCTCGGTGACGCCGTGGACCAGGGTGACCACCTTGGCGATTTCGCCGCCGAACGCGCCCGCATTCATCACCAATCCGCCCCCGACCGTGCCGGGAATGCCCTCGCCGAATTCGAGCCCCTCAAGACCCCGATCGACCACCGCCTCGACCAGAGTGCCAAACGCGGCAGCAGCGCCCGCAACGACTTTCGTGTCGTCAATTTTTATTTTGCCGAAACCATCGCCGAGCCTTACTACCAGCCCGCGCATCCCGCGATCGCTCACCAGCAGATTGGTCCCTGCGCCGAGGCAGAAGCATGGCAGGCCCGCGCGATACGCCGCCGCCTTCGCGTGCATCAGCTCGGCCTCGTCCTCGACGGTGACGAACAGGTCCGCGGGCCCTCCGATCCGAAACGAGGTCAGCTCGGCCAGCGGCATCCCGCAGCGGATTCGCGCGCCGAATCTCCGGCGCAGCTCGCGTTCAAGCGCCTTCATGGATTTTGACCTCGGCGCTGAGCGCGTCCAGTATTTCGCCGCCCGTCTTGTAGATATCGCCCGCGCCTAAAGTCGCGATCACGTCACCCGCGCGCGAGCCTGACGCGATGCGCGCCGCGGGCGCTTCCTCGGCACCGAGGTAATGCACTTCGAGATGCCCCCGCGCACGCAGCGCCTCGTACAGACGCCGCGCGGAGACGTCGGCAATGGGGTCCTCGCCGGCCGGATACACGTCGAGCAGGTAGAGCACGTCGGCATCGTCGAACGCCGACAGGAAATCGTCGAACAGATCGCGCAGTCGGGTGTACCGATGCGGCTGAAAGACTGCCACTACCCGGCGCTTGAGCGACGCCCGCACCGCGGCCAGCGTCGCGCGCACCTCCGCCGGATGATGCGCATAGTCGTCGAGCACGATTCGTCCCGCCGCTTCGCCCTTGATCTCGAATCGCCGGCTGATTCCGCCGAACTTCGCCAACGCCGCCGCGGCGCGCTCGAAACTGATTCCAATTTCCATCGCGACCGCGATCGCCGCGAGCGAGTTCATCGCAACATGCACGCCCGGCGTCGGTATCGTCACTCGGCCAAGATGCTCGCCGTTGCGAATCACCTCGAAGCGAGTCGAAAGGCCGTCGATCACGATTTTCTCGGCGCGCAGGTCCGCGTCCTGCGCAACGCCGTAGGTCACCATCGGCTTGCGAATCGACGCCATCAGGCCGCGCACGTTCACATTGTCGATTCCGAGTACGGCAACGCCGTAGAATGGCACCCGGTTGATAAAGTCCGCAAACGCCTGCCGTACCCGATCCATCGTGCCGTAGTGATCGAGATGCTCGGGATCGATGTTCGTCACCACCGCGATCGTCGGGATCAGCAGCAGAAACGACGCGTCGCTCTCGTCGGCTTCGGCAACCATGAAATCGCCGCGCCCCAGCCGGACGTTGGTGCCCGTATTGCGAATATTTCCGCCCACCGCGACCGTTGGATCGAGGTCTGCCTCTTCCATGATCAGCGCGATCAGACCGGTCGTGGTCGTCTTGCCATGAGTCCCCGCGACCGCCACGCCGAGCTTGGCCATCCGCAGCAGCTCACCGAGCATCTCGGCCCGCGCGATCACCGGAATTTTCATCTCGCGGGCGCGCGCCACTTCAGGATTCGAAAATTTTATCGCCGACGAGATTACCACCGCGTCGATGCCGGCCTCATCCTTCAGATGCGCCGGATGATGCCCCTGGCTGATTTCCGCACCCAGCGACGCGAGCCGCGCGATCGCCGCCGAGGGTTTCACATCGCATCCGCTGACCCGCATCCCGAGCTTCAGGCACAGCTCGGCGATTCCGCTCATGCCCGCGCCGCCGATCCCGACGAAATGCAGCCGCCGCTGACGCGTCAAAAGACCATTTGCGAGCAGTTCACTCACGCTGCTGCTTTCTCCGCAACTTCAAAACATATTCTGGCTACGTGGCGAGCTGCGTCCGGATGCGCCGCCTGATGCGCCCGCAGACCCATCTCGTCCAGCCGCGCCGGATTCCGGATCAGTGCCTCGAGTTCGCGCGCGAGATTGGATGCAAGCTGCTCGTCGTCGCGAACTATTATCGCTCCGCCGCGCTTTTCAATCACGCGCGCGTTGTGCAGTTGTTGCAAATCCTTATGGAACGGATAAGGCACAAAAATGGCCGCACGCGCGCCAAGAGCAATGTCCGTGACCGTCATCGCGCCTGAACGCGCGATAACCAGATCGGCGCGATGCAGGGCGTCGGCGACGTCGTCGATAAACGGCGCCACCTCAGCCGCGAACCCCATTTCGCGGTATGCACTCCTCACCAACTCCTCATCCGCCTCCCCGGTCTGGTGGACAACGTTCAAATTTATAACACTTTTTCCGCAGATTTTGAAAGCCCCTACAACACCAATGTTGAGGCGATGCGCTCCCGATGAACCGCCTAAAACAAGGATTTGTAATTGCCCAGCCTCCCGGCGCGATCGGTCAGGCTGGTATTCAAAGCGGGTCGGATTGCCCGTGACCGCGACTTTAGAAGAACTGAAATAAGCCGCGCTGTCGCTGAAGCCGACGCAGATCTTGTCCGCGAATCTCGCCAGCATCCGATTCGCCAGACCCGGCCGCGTGTTCTGTTCCATCAACACCAACGGTGTCCGCGTCATGATCGCCGCCGCACCCATCGACGCCGACGCATATCCACCCGCGCTCACCACAATGCTCGGACGAAAGCGCCTGATCAGCGACAGCCCGAGCCCAATCGCGCGAATAAATTCCACCGACGCGCGCGCCCGCTCGATCGCGCTATGCCCGCGAATTCCGTGCATCTGGAATAATTCGTACCTGTGCCCGCTCTTCGGCAACCACTTCGCCTCGAGACCCGCGCTCGTGCCGACAAACAGCACCTCGATGCCGGGACGCTCGCGAATCAGTTCCTCGCCCAGCGCGACCGCCGGGAAAAGATGTCCTCCGGTGCCGCCGCCTGCGATTATCACCTTCATCGCACCGCCGGCCGGCGTCCGAGCGCCAGGAGCGCGCCCAACGCCGCCATCGCGATGATGATCGAAGTGCCGCCGTAACTCAGGAACGGCAGCGGCAGCCCCTTGGTCGGGATCAGTCCGATCACCACCGACATGTTGATCAGCGCTTGAATCGAGAGCAGCGCGGTCAGTCCCACGGCCAGCAAGCTCGCGAACGGATCGGGCTCGTCGTGCGCGATTCGCATCCCCCGAAACAGAATCACCAGGAAGAGCGCGATCACAACGGCCGCCCCGACCAGGCCGAACTCCTCGCCAACCACCGCGAAAACAAAATCGGTGTGCGCCTCCGGCAGATAGAACATCTTCTGCCGTCCCGCGCCGAGACCTACGCCCCACTTGCCTCCTTCGCCGAGCGCGATGAACGATTGCACCAACTGGAAGCCGGCGCCGCGCGCGACCGACCATGGATCGAGAAACGTCGTCAGCCGCTTCATGCGGTACGATTTCGCCGCCGCCTGGAACACCAACAGGCCGATTGCCCCGCTGCCCGCGGCCGCAAGATGCTGCCAGCGCGCGCCCGCCGCCCACAGCATCGCGAACAGAATCAGCGCGATCATCACGGTACTGCCGAAGTCCGGCTGCTTCAGAATCATCAGCGTGATCGGCCCGACGATCAGAAAAACCGCCAGCGGCCCATGCTTGAACTCGCGAATCCGCTCCTGCCGCTTGCTCAGGAACCTGGCGAGAAAAAACACCAGCGCGAATTTAACCAGCTCCGACGGTTCCGCGACCACCGGCCCCAGCTTGAGCCATCGCCGCGCGCCGCCCTTTGTCAGCCCGAGCCCCGGAACGTAGAGCAGCGCCAGCATCACGAGCGACACGATAAACAACGGCATCACGATTCGCCGCAGACCCGCCACCGAGAATTGCGACAGCAGCATCAAAATGATGAGGCCGGCCGCGATGTGCGCCAGGTGAAGCTTGAAGAAATGGAAGCCGTCGCCTTTTTTCTCGATGCCGAGAAAGTACGTCGTGTTCAGCACCATCAGCAGCCCGAGCAACAGCAGCGCCGCCGCCGGCAGCCACAGCCACGGGTCGGGACGCCGATACGTTACCGCGTCAAAGCGCCCGAACCAGCTCTTTATATACGTTGCCGCGTTCCGCATAGTCCTTGAACTGATCGAAGCTCGAGCACGCCGGCGACAGCAGCACCGTGTCACCCGGGCGCGCCGCGCGCGCCGCATGTTCGACCGCCTCTTTGAGAGTCGCCACCAATTCGATCTGCGTCGCACCTTCGAGCGCCGCCGCCATCTTGTCCCGCGCCGCTCCGTTCAAAATCGCAAGCTTGACCTTCTCGCCGAGCGGCCGCCTCAGCGGCGCGTAATCTCCGCCCTTGTCGAGACCGCCCGCGATCAGAATTATCGGCCCCGCGATCGCATCGATCGCCTCGACCACTGCGCCGACGTTGGTCCCCTTCGAGTCGTCGATATAAGTCACGCCGCCACGGGCATGGACGACTTCGATTCGATGCGCCAGCCCGCGAAACGACGCGAGCGCGCGTTCGATTTCTTCAGCCTCGACACCAAGCGCGAGCGCCGCTGCCGACGCCGCCATCGCGTTGGATAGGTTGTGCCGCCCACGCAGGCGAAATCCTTCAAGGCTGATTCGCCCGCGACGCGCGGCGTCGAAATCCAAATCGAAAACGATCGCGTTTGATCGATGGTCGAACCAAATCGACGCCCCCGATTCGCCGCGGGCGCAGCCGAAGCCGATCACTCGCGAGCGCACGCGGTTGGCGAGCTTCCATACATTGAGATCATCGCGATTCAGAATTGCGTAGTCCGAAGCCTGCTGGTTTTCGAACAACCGCGCTTTCGCGCGCCCGTAGTCGGCGAGATCGCGATAGCGATCGAGGTGATCGTCGCTCAGATTCAGATGCACACCGGCGTGCGGCCGGAATTTCTCGATCCATTCGAGCTGGAAACTCGACACCTCGGCGACCGCGACTTCCCACTCGCCGTCGACCGCGTCGATTAGCGGCGTGCCCAGGTTGCCGCCGACGAACGTGCGCCGACCCGATGCCTTCAAAATCTCGCCCAGGAGCACCACGACCGTGCTCTTGCCGTTGGTGCCGGTGACCGCGGCGATTGGCGCCTGGAGGAAGCGGCCGGCGAGTTCGATTTCTCCAATTACCGGAATTCTCCGCTCGGTCGCAGCCCGCAGCAGAATCGAATCGCGTGGTACTCCCGGACTCGTGACGACCAGGTCGATGTCGTCCATCCAGACCGGATCTTCGGGTCCCAGTTTCAGCGCGCCTGCAGGCAGTTTGCCGCGCTCGACGCCGACACGTCGATCCGTCATCACGAGTTTCGCGCCGCGCGAGGCAAGGAACCGCGCCGCGGCGACTCCGCTGACTCCCAGTCCCACCACCATCACGCGCTTGTCCGACAGTTCCATCAACGCAGCTTCAGCGTGCTCAGTGCGACCAGCGCACACACGATCGACACAATCCAGAATCTGATCACGACCACGGTTTCGGGGATGCCCTGGAGTTCAAAATGATGGTGCAGCGGCGCCATCAGGAAAAACCGCTCATGCGTCGCCTTGAAATAGTAGCGCTGAATGATCGTTGACACCGCCTCTGCGACGAACACTCCGCCGGCTATTACCAGCGCCAGTTCCTGCTTGGCCAGCACCGCCACCGTTCCGAGCGCCCCGCCCAGCGCCAGCGCGCCCACGTCGCCCATCATCATCGAAGCCGGGTACGCGTTGAACCACAGGAAGCCAAGCGACGCGGCGATCACCGACGCGCAGAAAATCGCAACCTCGCCGACGTTGGCGATATACGGTATCTGCAGGTAGCTGGCGAACTTGATGTTGCCGGCGACGTAGGTGAACGTCCAGTAGGTGAACGCGACGGTCATCACGGGTCCAATCGCGAGACCGTCGAGTCCGTCGGTCAGGTTCACCGCATGCGAGCATCCCACGATCACGACCATCGCGAACGGGATATAAAACCACCAGTGCAGATCGGGATGAACGTTCTTCAGGAACGGCACCGTCAGATGCGTGTCGAAGCCGAGATACAGGAACAGCCACGCCGCCGCGATGAACGCGCACGAAAATGACCAGGCCAGCTTGGCCGGGCCGCTCAGTCCCATTCCTTTGCCGCGCGTGAGCTTGAGGTAGTCGTCGCTGAAACCGATCGCGCCGAAGGTCAGGGTCACGAAGATCGCGATCCAGACGTACGGATTGAGGATGTTGGCGAGCAGCAGCGTCGCCGCCAGCATCGACGCCACGATCAGCAGACCGCCCATCGTCGGCGTGCCGGCTTTCTTTTGATGCGCCGGCGGAACGACTTCGCGAATCGTCTGACCGATACGCAGCGTGCGGAACCGGTCGATCAGAATCGGTCCCAGAGCCAACGACAGCGCCAGCGCCGCCAGCCCGGCCAGGACCGATCGCAGCGTCTCGTACCTGAGCGCATTGAAGCCGGAATAATATTTGTGCAGGGGGTAGAGCAGCAGGTAGAGCATCGCGGGGCTCGCCGAGTATCAACTCTGCCCGCCGCCGAGTTGCGCTGCAATCTCGCGGACGACGACCCGATCGTCGAACGGGAGTACGCGCCCCGCCACCAACTGATAGTCCTCGTGCCCCTTGCCCGCGATCAAAACCGCGTCGCCCGCCGCCGCGATTCTGAGCGCGATAGCGATCGCGCTGCGCCGATCCGGCTCCACGATATATCCGCCACGCATCGAAGCAATCTCAAGTTTTTTCGGACTGCCGATTCGCGCACGTCCCGCCGCGATCAATCCCTGCTCGACCTCGGCAATTATCGCCATCGGATCTTCGCTGCGCGGATTGTCGGAGGTCAGCACCGGGAGATCGGCGAGCCTTCCCGCAATTTCACCCATGATCGGCCGCTTGCCGCGGTCGCGGTCTCCGCCGCATCCAAACACGCAGATGATCCTGCCCGCGCCGATGCGACGGAGCGCCGTCAGCACCGCCTCCAACGCGTCGGGCTTGTGCGCGTAATCGACCAGCACCGTGACCCCGGGTTTCGCCGGTATCGCTTCGAGTCTGCCGGGGGCCCCTGGGCATCGCCGCACCCCATCCGCCACCGCCCCTGATTCGACACCCAGGGCCGCCGACAGAGCCGACGCGCCCAGGATATTGAGCAAATTGATTTCGCCGATCAGCGGCGAATCGATTTCGATTTTTTTGCCGAGCACCGACAGCGTCGCGCGAAGTCCGCTCAAGTCCGCGTCGAATTTCTCGGGATGCACGTCGAGCGAGCGGTCCAGCCCGAAGCTTATTTTCGAGCCCTTGACCGATTCGAGCACGCGTTGGCCGAACGGATCGTCGCCGCGCACCACCGCGACGGTGTCTGCGCGCCGGCTGCGCGGCAGTATCTCAGTGAACAGGCGCAGCTTCGCCGCGAAGTAATCCTCGATCGTCGCGTGATAGTCGAGATGGTCGCGGCCCAGGTTGGTGAACATGCACGCGCGAAAGCTCAGCGCATCGACCCGCCCTTCGGCGAGGCCAATCGACGACACTTCCGCGACCGCGTGCCGCACGCCCTCGCGCTCCATTTGCGCCAGCGCCGACTCGAAGTCGATCGACTCGGGCGTGGTGAGTCCGCTGTAGATTTTCATCCCGGCGATGAAAATACCAATCGTGCCGATGATCCCGGCGGGCATGCCGGCCGCCTCGAAAATCGACGCCAGGATGTAGCTGGTGGTGGTCTTGCCGCTGGTTCCGGTGATGCCGATCAAATCGACGCGCTCGCTCGGCGCACCGAAGAAACGCGACGCGGCCGCGCCCATCAGCAGACGCGGCCGCTCGCTCTCGACCAGGGTCACCGCGGGGCGCGCCGTTGCACCATCCCATCCCCCAACCACCACAGCGCGCGCCCCACGGTTTAATGCATCGTCAATGTTCGCCCGGTTCCGCTTTGGGTCGCGGGCGGTCGAGAAGTACAGATGACCGGGCCTCGTCTGACGCGAGTCGTAGCTGAGGCCCGTGATTTCCACGTTCAGGTCGCCGTCGATTCGACGGAGGTCGAGTCCTTTGAGCAATTCACCAAGTTTCACTTTTCACTTTCGCCCGGCCAGCCCGCCGGCGGCGCTGAAATACGACGCGGGAACGACGCCGGACTGCGTGGCCATTGCCGCGCCGGCTTCACTGTCCGCGACAATCGGCGCGAGCGTCAGTTTCACCGTCGAATGATTGAGCGGCGCGCCGGCGCCCGGCTCCTGCGCGACCACGTAGCCGCCGCCATGCACATCGACGTTGACCCGCGAGATTCGCGCCAGCTCCATCGCACGCCTGAGACTTAAGCCCGCGAAATTGGGCGTCGCCCGCGTCAGTTTCGAACCCGTCAGCACGGGCAGATAGTCGTCCACCTCGGCGGCCGCCGCAGCCGCGGTCTTCGGGTCCGAATTCCGGCCCGCCGAATCCTTGCCGAAATCGGGCATCGGGATCATGCCGGCTGTATCGTAGGGCTGACTGGGCGCGGTGATATTCAAATCACGAACCGCGCCCTGCGCGATTTCGCTGAACACCGGCGCCGCGATCAATCCGCCGAAATGTTCGTGGCCCACATCGTACAACGCCACCAGGATCAGGAGGCGCGGATCGTCGGCGGGCAAGAATCCCACGAACGACGACACGTGGCGATTCTGATAGTAGGCGCCGTTTTCCGGATTCACCATCTGCGCCGTGCCGGTCTTGCCCGCCACGATAAACCCGTCAACCCGCGCCTTGGCCGCGGTGCCGCCGTCGGACATCACTACGTTGCGCAGCAGGAGGTTCATCTGATGCGCGATATCGGGCGCAATCGCGCGATGGAGCACTTGCGGCGTATGCGTAAGAATCGCGCGGCCCTGCGCGTCGTAAGCAGCCCTCACCACGTACGGGCGGATGATATTTCCACCGTTGGCGATCGCCGCGTACGCCACCGCGAGCTGAATCGGCGTGACCGCCACGCCCTGCCCAAAACCGTGATTGGCAAGGTCTATTTCTTTCCATCCGGCCGGTTTGCTGAGCAGCCCCGACGCTTCGCCGGGCAAATCGATTCCGGTGCGCGATCCGATTCCAAATGCGCGCAGTCCCTCGTAGTAGCGGTCCGAGCCGAGCGTCAAGGCGATCTTCGCCGCGCCGATGTTCGACGACACTTCGATTATTCCGCCGAGATTGAGCCATCCGTGACGGCTGTGATCGTGGATGGTGCGCCGGCCGATCGTGAAGTGACCGTCCTCGCAGTAGAATTGGCGATCGAGCGTGATCGCGTGATCGGCCAGCGCGATCGAGCCGAGAACTCCCTTCATCGTCGAGCCCGGCTCGAACGCATCCTCCACCGCCGGGTTGTGCAGACGGTCGTGGACGCCGGCTCCGCCGGCGCTGACGTTGGCCATCGCGATCACTTCGCCGGTAAACGGATCGAGCACAATTGCGCTGCCGCGCTTCGCGCCGCTCTGAACTACTTCCGCCGCCAACTCGGCTTCGGCCAGCGATTGGATCGACGAATCGATCGTCAGCTCGAGCTGCGCGCCCGGCTCCGGCGCCTTGAGCGCCAGCGGGCTGTCGAAAATCGGATGGCCGAGCGCGTCACGATAGAAGCTCAGCTCGACCGCTTCGCCCCGCGCCAGCTTGTCGTATTGCAACTCCAACCCGGAGAGCCCCTGGCCATCCATCCCCGCCAACCCCACCACCGACGCGGCCAGGTTGCTCTCCGGGTAAAACCGCTTGTATTCGCTGATCGTGCCGATACCGTCGATTCCGAGCGCTTCCGCGGCCTGCGCCCTGTCCGGCGAGATTCGACGCTCGAGCCAGACGAACGGCGCGTCCTTGTTCAGCTTGGATTCGAGCGAAATCGGCAGCATCATCAGGACTGCCGCGAGCTTCAACCGCTCGGCCCGGGTGCTTGACTCGAGCACCCGGCGCGGCCGCGCGTAAACCGACCGGGTCTCGGCCGATAGCGCGAGCGGCTCGCCGTTGCGATCGACGATCGGTCCGCGCACCGCCGCGAGTTCGGTCTCTCCGGTATGTTCGTGGCGGGCGAGCGAGTTCAATCGCGGCCCATATATCGCCACCAGCACCACCAGCCGGATTACCGCGAGACCGAACAGCGCCGCCAGCGCGAGCGTGAGTGCTCCGATGCGAGTGCGCCGCTGCTTGAACGATGTATTCACGGGAGCATCACCACCTGCCCGCGGCCGGGCGGCGCAAGATGATATTGCGGCGCGAGCGCGCGCAGGCGATCGTGCGAGCTGAGCTGCGCGGCGGTCAGGCGCAGCGCGCGATTTGCGTCCTGCAGCTTGTCGATTTCATCGCGCAGCGCCGGAAGTCGATAACCTTCTCGCGTCACTTCCAGCCGTATCATCAACGTCGCGAATCCCACGACCGCGATCAGCGCGCCCAGCACCGCAGGCACCGCCTTCGACGGCCGCCGCGTCGGCTTAACCCGCGCGCTCATGGTGCGCTCCGTTCGATGCATCGGACCTTTGCGCTGCGCGCGCGCGAATTGCGCGAAGTTTCCGACGACGACGGCTTGATCACCTTGCGCGCAATCGCCGTGTAGCCACCGGCGCGCACCAACTCCCGAAAGCGCTCCTTGACCGGACGGTCTTCGAGCGAATGATACGAAATAACCAGCATCCGGCCGCCCGGATTCAGCATCGCCGGGCCGTCGCGCAGCAGCGCCGCGAGACTTTCCATCTCGTGATTCACCGCGATTCGAAGCGCCTGGAAGGTGCGGGTGGCAGGATGCGCTCCGCCGCGGCGATGCGCTCCCAGCGCGCGCTCGACGATCGCGCGCAATTCGCCCGTGGTCTCGATCGGACGGCGCCGGCGCGCCTCGACGATCATCCTCGCTATCCGCCGCGACGCCCGCTCCTCGCCGTAGGCATAGATGATGCGCGCGAGCTCGTCGGCGCTCTCTTCATTGACGATGTCTTGCGCGCGGATCGCCTGCCGATTATCCATCCGCATGTCGAGCGGACCGTCGAGCCGAAATGAAAAGCCACGCTGCGGATCGTCGAGCGCGTAGCTGCTCATGCCCAGGTCGGCGAGCATCGCGTCGGCGCCATCGAAGCCGTGTTGCTTCATCACGGCCGCGACTTCGCCGAAGTCCGCCCGCTCCAGCACCACGCGATCGCCGAACTGCGCCAGCCGCTCGCGCGCGACTGCCAATGCCGCCCCGTCGCGATCCAGCCCGAGCATCCGCGCCCCGGTCGCGCGCAGCATCGCCTCGGCATGCCCTCCGGTGCCGACCGTCACGTCGACGAACGCGAGCGGACCGTGTGCGGACAACAGCCCGCACACCGCCTCCACCATCACCGGCACATGCCTCCGGTCCGCCGCGTCGTCTTCGTGTATCGCCGCCAGATTCATCACTCGTCACAGACCCAGCTTCGAAAAAAATTCCGGATCCAATATCTTCTCCTCGGTGGCCTTCAAAACCTTCTCGAGGATCTGCTTGTCCCAAAGTTGAAAATGATCCTGCCGCGCCGAAAACGTCACCTCGCGATCGAGCGCCGCATATTCGCGCAGCTTGGGCGGAATCAGAATCCGTCCCTGCCGATCCACGGGCACCTCATGCGCTCCGCCGATGATCAGCGTCTCGAACACCTGCACCCGCGGATCGAATCTCGGCTTGGTTCGCAGATGCGCGTTGAGCGTCTCCCACTGACTCGGCGGATACAGCGCCAGGCAACGCTCTCCGTCGAACGGGAAATTGGTGATATAAAGACGATCGTGATTCTCGCGCTGGAGAACTTCGCGAAACCGGGCAGGGATACTCACCCTCCCTTTCTCATCGATCGAATGGTCGAACCGACCGTTGAACACCGTGTCTCCTCCCCAGTGTCCCACAACATCCCACTCTGCCCCACTTCAGTCAAGCGATCGACGCATCCTGCAATGCAATAAACTGACTATCAGCTCAAATAGTTACTAATCGAAGAAAAAGCGAAACTGAGTCTCCATATTGCTATTTGGCGCGAAGCTCATGTTGTTGGGGCATTCCAGCAATCGGGCGGCCTGCACGTTCACTGAAAAGGGTCGGCTTGACAGCAACGCCATTCATTGGCGAAACTCGCGCCGACTGGCTGGTCGATCCACCACATTGGGAATTACGACCCTAAAGCTCATCGGGGGCGGAGAGAGGATAGATGAAGACGGGAAATTCTTGGCTGCGAAGCGCCGCAGTCGTCGCAGCAGGCATAGTAATGACGGTGCTGGTCATCAGCCCTGCCGCTCATTCAAGGCAAAAAAAGAAAGCGGTCGCGACACCGACCGCCACCCTGACGCCGACCGCCACGCCGACCCCTGAAGTTCACGTGTGGGATTTCGATCAGGACAAAGCCGGGGCAGTGCCCGCGGGATGGAAACCGCTTGAAGGCGATTGGCAGGTGATTGCCGATCCGAGCGCGCCGAGCAAGCCCAATACATTCGGCTTGCCCGCCGGCCGTCTGCTCAAGTCGCTGACCAGCGCGCTCGAGTATTACCCAATGGCAATTCAAACCGATCCGACTGAGTATTCCGACTTTACTCTCGAAGCTCAGTTCAAATCTGCCGGCGGACGCTTCGATTGCTCCGGCGGTCTCATTTTCCGCTACGTTGACGACAAAAATTTCTACCTGCTTTCTGCGGGATGCCCCAGCGATTACTTCGCGCTGTCGCGGATGACCAACGGGCAGCTCGTCTCGCTCAAGCAGAGCGTCGTGCCGACCGACAAGGACACCTGGTACCGGCTCAAGGTCACGGTGCAGAGCGGGCACTTCATGTGTTACGACGATGACAAGATGATCTTCGATTTCGACGAACACAAAATAGCCAAAGGCAAAGTCGGACTCTGGGCGCGCGACGATTCGCAGGCGCAATTCGACGACGTGAAGATCACGGTCCTTGCCCCAGACGATAGCGCAGCGAGCGCCGCGCCGGCCGCGCCCGCCGCGTCACCGTCGCCGTAGTTGATTGGTTCTGAGATCCGCCGACGCGATAACAGTATTGCCAGGCGCCCGCGCGATGGTTGCATCCGGGCGCCTTGCAACTTACTCTGAACCCTGATGGAAACCGTCGAAGATAAAGCCCGCGTCGAGCTTCGCCTCCAGCCGCTGCGCGGTCTTCCTCTGGTCAAGGAAGTCGCCGGCGCAGTTGGCCGGGCGTTGGGTCTGACCCTGCTGTGGGGACTCGAAATCGTCCGCGATTCGTACTTCCGCCTGCTCGATCGTCTCAACGTTCGCCCGCGCCGCAAACGCGCGAGCGCGTTTCCTCCCGGCCAACCGAAAAGACGCAACGCCCGCGCTCGCTAGCCGAACTCCCGCGCGCGCGCCTTTTGTTTTTATCTCGAGCGAAGCCTGCGAAGCCGAGGCGATCCCGGATCCGCCGTCTCATTCTCGTCGAGCACCTGCGCCAGGTATCGCGCGAGCTTTTCGTCGAGCACCCGTACCAGCGCGTCAGTCTGCGCGGCTTGCGTGATCTTCAGAAATCCTTCGAGGCGATGCTCGCGGTCGTGAATGCGAATCAGCCGCGCGATCATGCTTTGCGACAGGGCTGCCAGTTTGATCTCGAGCGCGCGACGAATCCCCTCCATCGCTTCCTCGAGTTCCGCCTGTGGCGACGCCGCGCCCAGCTGAAACCCGCAGCTCGAACATCGCGGCGTCGTCTCGGGCGCGATTGCGTCCTTAAGCTCGCATCGCACCACGCGCGCGCTTAGCTCCGCCACCCGCGCCCCCAGATGCGCGCCTTCGGGGGGACCCAGCGCGGCGATCGCGTTGAGCCGGGTGAGCGCGTCGAAGTACCGCCGCGCGTCGCCGGCGACCAGCTCCAGCCGCTCCATCTTCACGCGCCATCGCGCATGCGCGCTCAGATAACACTGCACGTACGTCCATTTGAATTTTTGAAAGCGTGCTTCCAACGCGTCCAGACTGCGCGGCGGGCCCGTCAGGATTCGCGGCCCAAGCTCGACTCGGAGCAGTTCGCACTCGGTCTCCAGGGAAACGACCGCCGAATCGCGCGAGGCGCCTTCCAATAAGCCGGCCTCGCCCGGCGCCGCGCGCAGTCCCGTCGCGGTGAGAAACTCGCGCATCGAGCGCATCCGCGGGATCGAGTCGCAAGCGGCCGCGATCGCCTCGTACACGCCGGCGATTCGGATGGCCGACGCAAGATACGCTCGATCGGCCGCCGCCTCGAGCATCGCCGCCGCGCCCGATTCCGCAAGCGCGATATATTCCGCGATCGCCGCGCGATTAGCCGCGGGTATCTCGAGGTTCGCTTCCGCCAGCGCCGACGCGAGCAGGTTGCGCGTGCGGATTGCCGCTTCGACCGCGCCAGCCATCGCGGCTCCGAGCCGTTTCAGGCTTGCGCCCAGTCCGTCGCGGTCGCGCACGAGCGTAAGCCGCGGATCGAATCGCCGCGCCAGCTCGAGCGCCGCGTTGAACGCCGCGAGCTCCGGCGCGCCGGCGGCCTCCGGGTCGAACCGGGCCGCATCGGTTTCGAAACGGATGACGCCGCCGGTGGAGACCTCCAATCGGCGCAACAGCGCCCGCACGGCCGCAAGCGTGCGCTCATCGGCGGTACCGCCGCGCGCGACCATCGGCACTCGCGACTGCAGTTCTTCGATCGCCAGCGCCGCCGTGCCGCCGCACACATTCTCCATGATCAGCGAGTCGATTATTTCGCGCGCGAGGTCCTTCTCGTAGCCGTCCAGATCGGCGGTCCGGTCGCGCGCAATCTTCCACGCGGCGCGCCCGGTTTCAGCCAGGAGCGCCTTGACCTGGCTTGAAATTACCGCGTTCATCGTCAGGTCGGGTGGGTAGATCAGCCGCGCCGGCGACTGGCCGGCGCCGGCGAGGCTCGGCGAGGACAACACTTCGCGCGCCAGGCGCGACAGCGATACGATCGTTGCGGGATCGGAACTTTCAGCACCTGGATTGGGACGGGTGGCGATTGCTCGAAGCGCGCTCAGTGCCACCGGATGAAACGGGAAAATCGCGTCGGGCGGCAATCCCGCCGTATCGATTCCCGCGTACGCGACGGCGGGGTCGAGCTCGGCATCTTCGACCAACCGTCGCGCGCGCCGCACCGCGATGATCGTTTCCTCGTTCGCGTCGCGCGGCGCCACCGCAAGCGCACGCGCCGCTTCCGGAGCCGTCGCGCGCCCGGCTGCGATCACGGTGAACTTCACCTGGCGGAAAGACGCGGCAACTTGAGCCAGCATTCTAAAGAATTCCGCCGCCGACTCGCATTGCGACGCTGCGAAATCTATGGCGACCGTTACCGCCCTGACTCCTGTCCGCCCGGCGGTCTCCAGCCCCACGTTCAACGCCGCCGCACCGCGCATCTGGCGGAAAAGATCGCCCGATGCGCGCGGGTCGCCGCCGATTTGCTCGGCCAAAACGCTCAGCAGGAGCAGTTCGATTTCTGCCGCACTCACCCGCCCGGCCAGCTCGAGCCCGCACACCAGGCGCCGGATGTTTTGCGCGTCCAGCGCGCCGGCCCGCCGCTGCAGCGCGATTACGTAGTCAACGAAATGCGTCTTGCCGCATCCTGCCGGGCCGCCGATCCAGAACACCGCCCCTTGCGGCTCAGCGATATGCTGATTGAGGACTTCCCACGAGCGTTCGGCTGCGCGCGTGAACACGTAGCTGGCGACGGTCGAGACGCGCGGCGACGTCTCCAGTCGCAATCGTTCGGGTGCAGGCGGCTCGAGTTCGAACCAGCGCCGCGCGTCCGCGCGCCGCCTCACGCCCTTCTGCAACTCCATCCGATGAGACTATAAGAGCAGTCAGCATTAGTAAGAGTAGTCAGCATCAAAATGTCACGATATGCAGACCAAAATGTGGACTTTCTGTCACTCTAGGAACCAATTCCACATCGACATGGGATAATTCGCTTAATTGAATGCGAAATCCGCCGTGGGCTTGCAGGGGTGACGGCAGCGCAGGATTAAGCTGTAGGCAGGGGCCGCGCCCGCCAACGGCGGGCGGCCTTAATACCGGGTGCAGGGCTCAGCCCTGCTACTGCTTGCACTCGTTCCATGTCTGCGACGGCGCGTTGTTGTAGTTGAATCTCAGGCACGCGACTGACGCGCACGCAGTAACCAAATCCGCCGTCGGCGGCACGTTCGCGTTCTTCATCAGCCACAGATTCAGCTCATTGACCATCTGCGGACCAAACCCGTTCAGCTCCGGGACAACTACGATGTAAAGTGCGTCCTCCCGGCGCCGCGCGGTTGACCACGAGCCCCGCCGCTCAAGCGACGGGAACGCCTGCATCCTGTGATGCGTGGCCGGTCCCTCGACCACCTTCCAGTTGTTCGCGATCTCAACCGCCAGATAACGCGGGAACTCGTCGGTCAGATCGTGGACATCGGTGTCGCCGGGCCGTTCCACGCCGGACGCGCAAGAACGAACTTCGTTCCAGTAACGATCGATCGCCAGCGCCGCGGCCTTCCTCGCGGCCTCGGTCTTGTACTGGCCGTTGGTCTTGACCCGAATTCCGGCGGGCGTGACCAGGTCGGTCGCGAATTCCGTTGGCGAGAGCTGAAGCGGCCGTGTCCCGACTTCAGCCGGGGCGCCAGTCTCGTTGGGCGGATAGCCAGTTGATTGCGCAGGCTCGCACGCGACTAGCGCATTCGAGATCGCCAGCGCCAATACGGCCGCCGACGCGCGCCGGATCGCCGCGCGAAAACGCCCGCGCGCGGCTCCACGCCTGACCCCATCCGCTGGTGCGGCGCGCATCCGCTCAGACGACTCCGGCGCGCTTGAGGCGTTCGAGTTCGTCGGCGCCAATTCCGATCGACGCGAGCACCTCGGCGTTATGCTCGCCAAGCTCGGGCGGCCGGCGCATCGGCCGTCCGTCTTCGGGCGCATCGGACATCTTGATAGGAGTGCCGCCGACGCGGATTGAACCGCGAGTCGGATAATCGCTATCGATAAGCATCCGGCGCTGAGCGGTTTCAGGATCGGCGATCACTTCCTCGACCGTGCGCACCGGCGCGCACGGGATTCCCGCCTCGATCAGTCCCTCGACCATCGCGTCGCGCGGCTGCGCGCTGGTCCAATCGGAAACGATCGCGTCGAGTTCGTCGGCAATCTTCAGCCGTTCGCCATGATTCCTGCATCGCGGATCGGCGATCAGATCTTCGCGGTCCATCAATTTCGCCAGCGTGCGCCAATGCGCTTCGGTGAGGCAAAAGATCAGTATCTCGCCGTCGCGCGCGGGATAGAGATTGGTCGGGCATGCGCCCCAATGACGATTCCCCATCCGCTTGAACTTCATCCCTTGCAGCGCGGGCGCAACCGCGCTGGTCAGCGCGGCGATCGCCACGTCGAGCATCGCGACTTCGACATGCTGTCCGCGGCCGGTCCGCCCGCGATGTATCAGCGCGGCCAGGATTCCGCTCACCAGATGACTCCCGGTTCCCATGTCGATGAGAGTGGCGGGGGTCTTCACCGGATGGTCGGGAAATCCGGTGACACTGATGAATCCCGACGACGCCTGGATCGTATTGTCCATCGAGCCCAGCTTCGCGTACCTGCTGTCCGAGCCGTAACCCTTGCCCGACGCGTAAATCAGCCGCGGAAACCGCGCGGCGATCTGCTCGTAGCCCAGTCCGAACGACTCCATCACGCCGTCAAGATAGTTTTCGACGAGCACGTCGGCGTGCTCGAGCAGTTTGAGCACGATATCCTGCCCGCGCCGATCCTTCAGATTGATCGTGACCGAGCGCTTGTTCGCATTGAGCATCAGGAACGAGTAACCGGCGCCGCCCGGCGGGATTTTCGGCTGGCGCAGCACTTCGCCGGTCACGGGTGGCTCGATCTTGATGATATCGGCGCCCATCGCCGCAAGTTGCAGCGTGCAGTACGGCACCGCGTACACCTGTCCCAGATCGATCACCCGGACTGCGTCAAGCGGCAACCCCGGCAGACTCATCGTGGCTCTCCTTGTTCGGTCTTCATCGCAAAAGCGAGCGGGCGATCACCATCCGATGCACTTCGCTGGGGCCTTCGCCGATCCGGCGGATGCGCGCCTCGCGGTACCATCGCTCGATGGGAAACTCCTTGCTGACGCCGTAGCCGCCATGAATCTGCACGGCGCGATCGATCACGCGGCCGAGCACTTCGCTCGAATAGAGCTTTGCGATCGACGCCTCGGTGCGGAAATCCTCGCCGCGATCGGCCTTCCACGCCCCTTCCCACGTCAGCCACCGCGCCGCGCGCAACTCGACCTCCGAATCCGCGAGCATCCACTGGATAGCCTGCCGCTTGGCGAGCAGTTCGCCGAAGGTGCTGCGCTGCTTGGCATGATCGATCGCCATCCTGAGCGCCGCCACACCCACCCCGACGTTGCACGCCGAGTAGGGAAAGCGCAGCCGCGTCAGCAGATCGAGGCATAGATTCAGGCCCTCGCCCTCGGGCCCGAGGCGATTCCCGATCGGCACGACGCAATCTTCGAACTGAACCTCGTTGGGCACCGCCGAAGTGCGCAGCGTGCGAATCGGCCGCGGCGTGAATCCCGCCATGCCCTTGTTGATTATGAAGCAGGTGATTCCCTTGCGGCCGGCCTTGGCGTCGGTGCGGGTGAAGACGACGCCCCACTCGGCCTCGTGCGCATGCGAAATGAAAATCTTGGTGCCGTTGAGGACGTAGGTATCGCCCTGGCGCACCGCTTTGCACTGGATCGCGCCGGCCGGATCGGAACCGCCCGACGGCTCGGTGATCGCAAAGAAGGTGTGCCAGGCATTCTTGATCGTGCCGCCGGCGTAGGTGCGCTTTTGTTCGTCGTTGCCCGCGTAGATCACCGGCGGCGGCGTGCGCCCGAAGACCCCGCATCCGGGGTTGTAGAGTCCCATCCGATGCTGCGCCATTTCCTCGGTCAGCACGCACATGTCGAAGGTGCCCAGGCCGCCGCCGCCGTACTCGCGCGGCGCGCCCATGCACCACATCCCGGCGGCTTGCACCTTGCGCGCGATCGGCCAGAATTCATCCGCGGGAATTTCGGGCGCGTCGGGATCGATCCGCGCTTCGATCGGGATAATCTCCTCGCGGATTATCTTCCCTACCTGGTCGCGAAGCGCGCTGAGTTCCGGCGACAGTACGAATCCATTGTCAGCGTTCATCAGAACAGTTCCTCCGGCGGTTTCCCGTCTCCATCGAGCCCGCGCGCAAGCGCGCTGAGCCATAGCTCGCGGATCCATTCGAGATCGTAAGCGCCCCAGGTCCCCTTGATTTCGGGATCGATCTCGCGGATGCGCTCGATGGCGCCCGCGACTTTCGCGATGGCGGCTTTGCCGCGTATCCGGCGATCGGCGCCCGCCTCTCCGATTGCCCCGAGATAGTCAGACAGTCCCGCGAGCACGTCGCTGCTATAGCGCCAGAGATCCTTCTCGGCATCGGCGCGGGGGGTATCCAGGCTCAGCGCAATCTGGTCGGCCGCGGCAATCGCTTCGTTGAACGTCAACGCGGCTTCCCGCAGTTCGTTTCGCTTGCGCACGGCCTTCTCGGGCGCCATCACCGGGCTCATCACGTCGGCATAGTCGAGGCACAGCTTCGACGCGCGCTCGACCGCGCGATAGGCAGCGGCCATCTCCGGGGCGCATCGCGGATGCCGGCCGGCGGACGTTTCAACCAAAGTGGCGTCAGGCTCGAAATCGGGATCTCGCGAGCCGCGAACGAATGCCTCGAGGTTCACCGGATAAGCCATCGCGCTGTACGCACCAAAAGTCAGGCACGAAATGCTCGCAATCCCCAGCCGCCGATAGGCGCGGAGATCGCGCGCCACTACCGCAGGCGTCGCGAAGCCCAAGCCGCCGAACAGGATCGCGTCGGCGTAATACTCGAAGACGTGACCGCGACCGTTGAAGATTTCGATGTAGCGTTTGAGCGATTCGAGGTAGCGCGGATTGATCTCGCAGGCCGGATCGTCGATCGCATGGCTGTAGCATCGCTCGCGCGGTGCCCATTCGAGCCATACGTTGTCCAGCGGACGCAGGCCGGGATGCGGATCGATGGTGTCGTGATAGGCGAGATAGGCGACTGGCGGAGCATTGGAGTCATCGGCGAGTGCGCCAGCGATTGCATTGACAACATCCATGTATTGGATCTGCGGCGGGAGCTCGCGGCATTGACCGCATCGGCACCACGCGCCGCGCCATACGTCGGCGCCCCAGATGTGCAGCAACCGGTTCTCGGGATGCTCGTGAACGTAGGCGAGCGCGCCCGCGCGGACGATAGCAACGGCGTCGGGATTGGAGACGCAGAGATTGCCGCGCGCGATTCTAACGCCGTCGTCGCCGGCCGGGAAATACTCCGGGTGCTCGGCGAAGCGCTCGCGCGGCAGCAGAAGTTGGATGACGTGGCCGCCGTATTCGACGTCTATTCCTCGCTCGCGCAGGAGCGGCGCGATCTCGTCGATCTTGAGCCGCGTGTCGTGCGCGTGGCGGATGTACGAGAATGCGTTGATCCCGCGGCGCGCCATCCATGGGATGAATTCGCGATCGTGGCGAAGATGCAAATCGAGGCGGTCGGCGAAGTTGTAGTTCCAGGTCATGATGTCGGACACGAATGCGCGGCGCTTGAAGGCGGGAGTGACGCGCCAGGGTCGCAGCGCGGCAAGGCGGGCGGAATCGATCCGCGGATACGATGGCGCCGCGCCCGGCGGAAAATCCGCGCCGAGCTTTTCGAGCAGATTCGATGCCGCATGGATTAGTCCGCCCTCCGTCGCGGCGCGAATCACGATCGATCCAGCGCCACCGCCTTGCCGCGAGACGTCGAAGCTGTCGCCTTCGAGTGCGCCAGGCGATGCGGGCGCGGCAGCCACCGAATCGCCGAGGTCGATTCTCATTTCGGCGCTTGGAATCGACGCGTCGGCGGACGATTCGATCCTGGAGGCGAGCATCGCCGCTAGTCCGCTCGACAGATCGCCCGCGGCGAGCGCCGCTACTTCGCCACCGGCGCCGCTGAAGCGGACTCGGGGACAAAAGGGCGCGGCGACGCCTGCTTTACTCACTTCTTATAGAACTCCCGATGCGTTCGACCCGTCGTTTTTCCGCAGGTCCCGGAATGATAACATGAGCGTCGCGCTTTGATAGCGTGGCCGCATTCTAATCGAAACCATCGACAGGTCCGATCCGCACAATGCCGAGTCCAAATGAAATTCTCGCCGAACTCAAGAAGATAAAATACCCGGGCTTCACCCGCGACATCGTGTCGTTCGCGATCGTCAAGGATATCGAAGTCGCGTACGCGGGCGTGACTGTCTCGCTCACGATGGCGTCGGCCAACCCCGAAGTCGTCGAGAAAATCGTGGCTGAGGTGAAGGCGGCGGTTGCTGCGATGCCGGGCGTGCCGGCCGTCAACGTCCAGGTCGAGCAGGCTGCGCCAAGCGCGCCGAGGGCTGCGGCCGGGATAGCGCAGCCGCGGACAATCGCGGGCGTCAAGCACATCGTCGCGGTCGCCAGCGGCAAGGGCGGAGTCGGCAAATCGACGGTCGCGGTGAACCTCGCGCTCGCGATGCATGCGCTGGGATGGCGCGTCGGCCTGATGGACGCCGACGTGTACGGGCCAAGCGTGGCGATGATGGTCGGGGTCGAGAAGGCGGTGACGCTCACGCCCGAGCGGCGCATGATCCCTCTGGAGCGGTACGGAATTCGCTACATATCGATGGCGCTGTTCATCAACGACGAGACCGCGGTCATCTGGCGCGGGCCGATGGTGACCAAGCTCGAGACGGAATTTCTGTTCAACGTCGAGTGGGGCGAGCTGGATTGCCTGGTGCTCGATCTGCCTCCCGGCACGGGTGACGCGCAACTGACCATCACCCAGCGCGTGGCGCTTGACGGCGGCGTGATCGTGACGACGCCGCAGGAGCTCGCGCTGCTCGACGTCAAGCGCGGCGTGGCGATGTTCGAGGAAGTTCACGTGCCGGTGCTCGGCGTGGTCGAGAACATGAGCTATTACGTTTGCCGCAAGTGCAACCATCGCCACGAGATTTTCGGCCACGGCGGCGGCGCCGCGCTGGCGCATTCGCTGGGCGTGCCGTTTTTGGGCGAGCTGCCGCTGGTGCGCGAACTGCGCGAGGGGGGAGACAATGCACGCCCGATCGTCGCGGCCAACCCGGCGCATACGATGAGCGCGGCGTTCAAGTCGATTGCCTCGAAAGTGATCGAAGGACTCGACCGATCGCAAGCGCAGCACGCGTCTTAGCGGATGTCAGAGCGGCCAAAGATTTCGCTGATTACGATTACCCGCGACGAAGCGGCGCTGATCGGCCAGTGCCTGAAGAGCGCGTGGTTCTGCGACGAGAAAATCATCATCGATTCGTTCTCGACCGACAAGACGGTCGCGATCGCGCGCAGCCTCGGCGCCGACGTCGTGCAGCACGAGTTCACGAACTACGTGAAGCAGAAGCAGATGGCGCTGGATCGGGCGACGGGAGATTGGGTGCTGCTGATGGATGCCGACGAGCAGGCGACGCACGACCTCGGCGAGGAAATTATCCGCACGGTATCATCGCCGGCGCCCGCCGACGGCTACCGGATTCGGCGCATTCTGTACCACCTGGGGCATTACTACTCGCACGCGATTTATCCGGACACGCCGGTGCGCCTGTTCCGCCGCGAACGCGGGCACATCGGCGGCCGCGATCCGCACGACAAGGTCGTAGTCGAGGGACGGGTCGCGCGGCTGGACGGGCAGATTTTGCATTTCAGCTACCGCGATATTGCCGATCACGTGGCGACGATTAACCGGTTCAGCTCGCGGGCGGCGATGGAGCAGGAGCCCGGCGCGTTCACGCCGTTCAAGATGATCGCGAATCCGGCGTGGCGGTTTTTTAATTTTTATATTCTCCGCGGCGGGTTTCGCGACGGCGGACGCGGATTGTACGCCGCGATGACGGCCGCGTTCTACGTGTTTCTGAAATACGCGAAGCTCTACGAGCGCCGGCTGAAATCGCGCACCGGGCTGTGAGCCGTGTGCGGGCCGAAGCGGTTGAAACTTCGGTGGTTTGCCACTTCTATCGCGCCGCAGACCTGATAATTTAACCGACAGCCCATGAAACGACTGCTCTTCTACGCGCGACGCTACTGGTTGCGATACGCATTCGGGATCCTTTGCACGTTCGCGAACGCCACGCTCGCGATGATCATCCCCTTGTTCGTCCGCGACGCGATAAACGCCACCGACAAGCATCGATTCGACCTGGTCGCGCATTACGCGGAGTTGATGATCGTTTTCGCGCTGATGCTGGGAACCGTCCGCTGGTTCTCGCGCTTCGTTATCTTCAACGTCGGCCGCGATATCGAATACGACTTGCGCAACGATCTATTCCAGCATCTCACCACGCTTGGCGCCGACTTCTACCAGAAGTTCAAGACCGGCGACCTGATGTCGCGGATGATCAACGACCTGACCGCGGTTCGAATGATGGCGGGAATGTTCGTGCTGTCGGTCTCGAACACTCCGCTGACCTACGGGCTCGCGCTGGTTTTCATGAGTTCGCTCAACCCGCGCCTGACCTTGTTCGCGATCATTCCCTACCTGGTTTTGTTCGTCGCGATCCGCTGGCTGATGCGCAAGATGATGATGCGCAGCCTGAGAGTGCAGGAGGGGATCGCGGCGATCGGATCGAAGGTGCAGGAAAGCTTGGCCGGTATCCCGGTCGTCAAAGCGTACACGCTCGAGGAGCACGAGGCCGGGCTGTTCCGCAAGATCAACGACGCTTACAACGAGCAGGGACTCGCGCTGGCCCGCACCCGCGGCGCGATGATGCCGATGATTCGCGGCGCGGCGGCGACCTCGACGATGGTCGTGCTGATTTACGGCGGCTCGCTGGTGATGAACGGACGAATGTCGCTCGGATCGCTGGTCGCGTTCCTGAGCTACCTGGGTCAGCTCGCGTGGCCAACCATCTCGCTTGGATGGATGCTGTCGATTTATCAGCGCGGCAAGGCCTCGATGAAACGTCTCGACGAGATTTTCAACGCGCGCGGCGCCGATAGCGTCGCCGGCGAGGAGCTCAAGCTCGAGATAAATGGGGCGGTCGAATGGGAAGGCGTCTCGTTCAGCTACCTGGCGAATAATGGCGACGGAGCCAGCGGAAAGATTCCCTACGTGCTCAAGAACATCAACGTCAAAGTGGGCGCGGGAGAAAAGCTCGCGATTGTCGGCCGCACCGGCTCGGGAAAATCAACCATGGTCAAGCTGCTGGCCCGCCTGCTGCAACCGACCAAGGGACGAATACTGCTCGACGGCCGCGACGTAGAAGAGATGGCGCTGGGCGCGCTGCGGCGAACTGTGGGAATGGTCCCGCAGGAGCCGACGCTGTTCACGGACACGCTCGCGCGCAACGTCGCATTCGGAAAGACCGACGCGTCGATCGATGAAATCAAGAACGCTGCGCGCATCGCGGGACTCGAGCCGGACATCGCGGTGTTGCCGCATGGGCTCGACACTATCGTCGGCGAACGCGGCATGGCGCTGTCGGGCGGGCAGAAGCAACGCGTCACTATTGCCCGGCTGCTCGCCTACAATCCCGCCGTCGTCGTGCTGGACGACGCGCTGTCGAGCGTCGATACCGAAACCGAAAAGGCGGTGCTGCAGAGCCTGGAGCAGAGCGTGCAGGGCCGCACCACCATCGTGGTTTCGCATCGCGCGTCCACGGTGCGCGACTCCGATCAGATCGTGGTGCTCGAGGACGGGGAGATTGCCGAACGCGGCACCCACGAGCAACTGATGGGTCGCCGCGGAATTTACGCGGAGCTGTTCCGCCGCCAACTGCTCGAAGAGGAATTGAGCCGCTACTGAGATGCAGGTCGCCGAGGAAAAGCCGCTCGTCAGCAACTACGATGCCGCGCTGGTGCGATGGGTGTGGCAGTTCATCCGTCCATACCAGCGGCTGTTTTGGCTGGCGACGTTTCTGATGCCGCTCGACACCGCGTTTTTGCTCGCACAGCCATACGTCATCAAGCTTACGGTTGACGAATTTCTGTCGGGCGCGCACGGCGCACGGCCTCCGGCATGGCTCGCGACGCTGTTTCGTGGGTCAGGCGGACACGGCCTGTTCGTGATGGGTGCTTTGTATCTGCTGCTGGTGATCGGCGAGTTCGCCGCGTTTTACGCTCAGTTTTACCTGATGATGATGGTCGCGCAGTTCAGCCTTTCCGATCTTCGGATGGCGCTGTTTCGCAAGGTCGAGCGTTTGCCGATGTCGTTCTTCGATCGCACGCCGGTCGGCAGACTGGTCAGCCGAATGACGACCGACATCGATTCGATCAACGACATGTTCTCGGCGGGATCTTTGACGATCTTCATCGACGCGATGACGCTGGTCGGCATCGTGACGATTATGTTCAGCCTGAGCCCGCGGCTGGCGTTGGCGGCGCTGTGCGCGATTCCGCCGCTGACGCTGGTCATTTATTTTCTGAGTTCGAAATCGCGCATCGTGTACGGCCAGATACGGGACCGTCTCGCCGCGTTGAACGCCTACCTGTCCGAATCGCTGGCCGGCATGATGATAGTGCAGCTCTTCACGCGCGAACGCGAAAGCCGCCGCGAGTTCGACGCGCTCAACCGGCGTTCGCGCGACGTGCAGATGATGGCCAACGTTTACGAGGCCGCCCAATTCTCAGCGGTGGAGGCGCTCAGCTCCATCACGGTCGCGGTGATACTGTGGATCGGCGGCGGCAGCGTGATTCGGCACCTGGTGACGCTGGGCACGCTGATCGCGTTCATCCAGTACGCTCAGCAGTTTTTCATGCCGTTGCGCGACATCTCGACCAAGTACAGCGCGCTCCAATCGGCGCTCGCGGCGGTCGAGAAAATCCACGCCTTGATGGAAGGCGAGAAGATGCTTCCGGTGCCTGCGCATCCGAAGCGGCCGGCGGTCTCGCGCGGGGCGATCGTGTTCGATCACGTCACTTTCGAATACCGTGCGAACGAACCGATACTGAAAGACCTGAGCTTCACGGTCGAGCCGGGACAGAAAATTGCGATCGTGGGGCCGACCGGCTCGGGCAAAACCACGATCATCAAGCTGCTGAATCGTTCGTACGACGTGACCGGCGGGCGAATCCTGGTTGACGGCGTCGATGTGCGCCAGTGGGACCTCGGCGCTCTTCGCCGCGAAATCGGATACGTGCAACAAGACGTGTTCCTGTTCGCCGGCGATGTGCTGGAAAACATCCGGCTCTCGCGCACCGACTTGAGCGAATCCGAAGTGCGCGATGCGCTGCGGCGCGCGCAGGCTTTACGATTCGTCGAGCGGTTGCCGGGCGGGCTGGGCGAGCAGATCCGCGAGCGCGGCGCGAACCTGTCGGCGGGTCAGCGCCAACTGCTGTCGTTCGCGCGCGCGCTGGCGTACAACCCGCGAGTCCTGGTGATGGATGAAGCGACCTCGAGCGTGGACAGCGAGACCGAGCGGCTGATCCAGCTGGCGCTGAACGAGTTGCTGGCGGAGCGCACCGCGGTCGTAATCGCGCATCGGCTATCCACCATCGAGCGCGCCGATCGGATCATGGTGCTGGGCACAGGCGTGCTGCGCGAAAGCGGCACGCATGACGAACTGCTCGCACAGCGCGGACTCTACTACCGGTTATTCGAATTGCAGTACGCCGCAATGGCAAACAGCGACCGCCTTGTGGCGGGCTGACGCCGGCCTGTGGTGGACGCAGAAGTGGCTGGCACGACGCGGCGGGCGGCGCGGGCGCGACTTCAGGCGGTATCTCTGCTGCGCTTGGCAGCATTGGTCTTCGCGCCGTTTGTGCTCGGCGGATGCTACGCGGGTTACCTCGCACGCGCCGCGTACGAGGAGGGTCGAATTCTGTGGAACCGCAGGCCGATTGGCGACGCGCTCGCCCGCGCAGATCTTCCGGCGGACATTCGCGCGAAGCTGGAAACCGTGCTCGCGGTCCGCAAGTTCGCCGCCGAAGAACTCGGCCTCAACGTCGGCGGTGCCTATCAAAGCATCGCGCACGTGGATCGAAGCGCGATCGTCCACGTCTTGATGGCGGCGCCGCGCGACTCGCTGGAGCCGTACACATGGTGGTTCCCGATAGTAGGCCGCGTGCCGTATCGCGGCTATTTCGACGAGAGCGATGCAACCGCCGAAGCGGCGGTGCTCGAAGCGCAGGGGCTCGACACGATGGTGCGGCCGGCGGCTGCGTTCTCGAGTCTGGGATTTTTCAACGACCCGCTGCTGTCGAATCTGCTCAAGCTGGATCGCGTCGAGCTGGCCGGCGTGATCATCCACGAACTGTTCCATCGCACGTATTATCTGGCGGGCGATGCGATGTTCGACGAATCGGCCGCCAACTATGCTGGCAGCGCAGGCGCGGTAGCTTTTTTCGCGGCGACTGACGGTGAGTCGGCGCCCGCCACAATCGCGGCGCGCGCCGTCCTGGAGAGCGATTTCAAGTTCGCGCGCTTTCTGCTCCAGGAGCAGGCGCGCCTGCTCGACATTTATATGCCCAAGCCGCCGAAACAGGAGCTCGACAAGCGCCGCGAAGCGGCCTTCACCGCGATCAAGGCCGACTACGCTGCGCTGGCGCCGTCGCTATCGGGACTCGAGCGCTTCGACCTCGACAAGCAGCCGCTGAACAACGCCGTGCTGGTGAACTACCTGATCTACTTTCACGATCTCGACAACTTCGCCGCGCTCGATCGGATGAATCACGGCGACTTGCGCGCGACGATCGCGCAGATCATTTCGATCGCGAAGGCGAATCCCTACGATCCTTTCTACGCCATCTGGGAGACGACCCGCGCGGCTCCCGCGCCTTCCGGCGGTAGCTAGGTTGCGAGCGCGGCGGCGATTGCGCGCGACAGTTCCGCTTCGCGGCCGCCAAAGAAATGATCGGCGCCGGCTACGATCTCGAGTCGCGCCGATTCACCGATTTGCGACCTGAGCGTTTTCAGCCCCGCGACCGGCGAGTACGAATCGCGATCGCCGGAAACCAGCAACACGGGCTTGGATGCGCCATCGGGAATGCGCGCGTCAGCCATCGCCAGCGGCAGCGCGACAGCGATTATGCGCGCGATCTCCGCGCGTGCGTATCCTGCGCTCACCGCGACCATCGCGCCGAACGAATATCCTGCCATCACGGCGCCCGCGTTGCGCACGCCGGGCTGCGCCAGCATATACGCCATCGCCGCCACCGCGTCATCGACTTCGCCGGGACCGCCGTCATGCTCGCCGTCGCTGGCGCCGACGCCGCGAAAGTTGAAGCGCAAGGTCGCGTATCCGGCCTGCCACATCGCCGCGAGGATCGCATCGACAACGTTGTTGAACATCGAGCCGCCATAGGCAGGATGCGGGTGACAGACCACCGCTGCGGGCGCATTTGCGCCTGGATTGGCGAGCAGGCCTTCCAACCTCAACTCGCCGGATCGAAACGACACCTGAGTTTCCTGCATCGCGCGCCTCTCAAAACTTAAACTGTCACTTTATATTTTCCCGGACTGCGCTCTCGTCGATCGCTGATATAATACAGTCCATCGCTATGGATGAAACTCCCCGACTTGCGGCTGACCGGATGCTGATGCGGTTGGCGCGATGGCTGCGGCTGCTCGGCGCCGACGTTATTACGGACGCGTCGCTGACCGGCGCTGAGCTTCTGAAGATCGCTCGCGCAGACAACAGAATCCTGCTGACCCGCGATAAACGCCTTCGAACCGCGGCCGGCGTTTTCTTCGTCGAGGGCAACGCGATCAGAACTCAGTTGCGCGAGGCTGTCAGACGCTTCCGGCTCGACCCGCGAGCGATTGCGCTGACGCGATGCTCACGATGCAACCATCTGCTGACCCCGGTCGCGCGTGAACTCGTGTCGCGGCGAGTGCCGCCCTACGTCTTTGCCGGCCACGATCGATTTGCCCAGTGCCAGGAGTGCGGCCGAATCTACTGGTCGGAGACGCATCCGGAGCGAATCCATGCGATGCTGGATTCAATCGCGTTCTGACGTCCCGACCCGCCGCCGCGGGGTGGCTTTTCCTTTGCATTGCATTAAGGGAGCATCGGCGACTATAAGAATTGCGGGGATCTCAGATTCGAGTTACTGATTAGGAGCTGGGGGAAAATGTTGAATTTCAAGGCTTTTCCATCTGCGCTCGCGATTCTGCTCCTGACTCCACTGAGCGCGCACGCGGTTTCGCTGACCCTTAGCGGAACCAGCGCCAGATTGCAGGCGGACGACACGCAGGCGGTCTATGCCAGCGACAGCAACGGCGTCCCGACGCTGATCACCGGAATCGGAATGCCGGCGCCCGGTGGCGGCGCCGTAACCGAAGTCGGCGTGCCCTCGATGATGCCCGATGGACGCGTGATCTTTGGCGCCGAGACGCAGCCCAAGGACACCAAGCTCAAGCCCAAGTGGAATATCTTCATCGGCAATGCCGATGCCATACCGAGCCATCGCATAATCATGGCGCTCAATCCCAAGGCGATGGCCGGTGATTGCAATCCCGCATTCCAAGGCGACCCATATCCCAGCGCAGACATGGACGAAAATATTGCATTCATGTCGATAGTGCCGCACGGCCGCGACGGGCTGTTCTTTTATTCGCACGGAAAACTCACCTGCATGGTGAAGGCGGGTGACAAAACCAATCAAGGGCACGAGATCGCAGTGCTGAGCTTCGGCAGCCCGCAAATAGGCGACGACGGCCAGGTCGTGTTCACCGGCTTTCTCGGCGAGAACGCGAAGCCCGCTGGACATCGTCAGGCGCTCCTGCTTGCTTCGGCTGCGGGCGGTGTTACGGAGCTTGCGGTCGAAGGCGAATACGGACCCAATCACACGCTCTATCAGCGCCCGTTCGGATTGCCGGCAGCATTGCCCACTCCGCTTGGGATGATGGTCGCGTTCACGGCCAAGTCGCCCAGCGGCGCGGCGCTGTTCCTCTACAGCGGCGGTTCAATGGCGAGGATCCTGCCGACCGGCACTCTAACGTCGGTCGGTCCGGTGTCATATCTGTCGGAGGGGCGCCCCGGTTTGATGGCTGACGGAACGACCGCGGTGCTCGCCGGATGCGCGCGCATGCCCGCAATTTTTCGGCTGAGCCGCCAGCGCCTCGATTTGCGCATTCAGCGCGGACAGCTAACGCCCTTCGGCACCGAACTCGAGTCGCTGGGCGACCCGGTGCTGACGGCTTCCGGTGCGATGTTCATCGGGGCCACCGATTCCGATGATCACGAAAAGCTCTATGTGCTGTCGCCTGACGACGCATTTTTCGAGGTCGGCGACTCCGAACTGATCTACCGAATCGCGATGGGCGCGCGCAAGCATCATTCGATCTTCACCGGCACCTTGACGGTGAATCAGCACGGCGACTTCGCCTATCTCGGCGGCCGGTAAGCAGCGGGCATGGCGCAACCCTCGCGCTTTATCGCGCTCACTCCCAAACTCCACGAATACCTGGTTGCGCACGGGCACAACGGCGATCCGATCCGCGCCGAATTGGCCGCCGAGACCGCAAAATTGGGGCAGATTAGCACCATGCAGATTGGCCCCGAGCAAGGCACATTCATGGCAATCCTCGCCGGCGCGATCGGCGCGCGCTCCGCAGTCGAGGTCGGCACCTTCACCGGCTACAGCGCACTCTGCGTGGCTCGCGCATTGCCCGCCGACGGCCGGCTTCTGTGTTGCGACGTGAACGAGCAGTGGACCGGCATCGCGCGCCGCTATTGGGAACGGGCGGGCGTCGCGAACCGGATAACACTCAAGCTGGGGCCCGCGGCCGACACGCTCAACGCGATCCCGGTTTCGCATGCCTTCGACTTCGCATTTATCGACGCCGACAAGTCGAGCTACCCAATCTATTACGACGAAATTCTCAAGCGCCTGCGTCCGGGCGGACTCATCCTGATCGACAACGTGCTGTGGAAAGGCGCAGTCGTCGATGAAGCGATAAAGGACGCGGACACGCGGGCGATTCGCGCACTCAACGATTCCATCGCGCACGACACGCGCGTCGAGGCCGTGATGCTGGGCGTCGGCGACGGCCTCACCATCGTTCGCAAGAAGTAACCGCGCGAGCCGCGGCTCTCTCACTCGGGCGAGCTGATCTCGCCTCTACCGCCCCATCTGATCCAGCAAATGCAGGATCACGCCGATCCCCGGGATATTCACCTCGAGTTCCTCGCCGAGCGTGCGAATTACCCGGACCCGCCGCAACGCCTCGCGATCGTAGAGCGCGTCGAGCCGTCCGCGCACCCGCTCCACTCGAACCGGCGCGATCAGATCCTCGCGCTCCCACGACGCCAACTCGCGCTCGCTGATTCCGCCGATCGAGCAGAACACGCTCCTGCTCATCAGGACCACTTTGCCGCGATCGGCGCGTCGATGGGTCGAAGTCGGGCTGGTGGTTGAAGATCGCCGCGCCATTGCGTTCAGCTCTGCGTCACTTCGACGCCATCAGTTCCGCCCGCGGATCGGCAATCCCGCGCGCCTTGAGACTGTCGGCCAAATCCTGCATGAGCGCGCGCTCCTTGGCGCTCAAGTCGGTCGGCGCGAGCACCTTCAGCTCGTAGAGCAGGTCTCCCGCAGGCTCCTTGCCGCGCGCCGGCAGTCCCCGCCCGCGCAACCGCATCACCCGTCCGGCCTGGCTTCCGGGAAGAATCTTGAGCGACACGCGCCCTTCAACCGTCGGCGCGGTGATTTCGGCGCCGAGCGCCGCTTCGTAGTCCCACACCGGCAAACTGACACGCAGGTCGCGCCCCGCAAGCGCGAACACCGGGTTCGGCTCGATTCTGACCGTCAGGAAGAGATCGCCATTCTGATCGGGACGCGGTGCGCGGCCGCCCTGCCCCTTCAAGCGCAACTGCGTGCCGTCCGCCACCCCCGCCGGGATTGTGACTTCGAGCGTGCGCCGCGCCTGCACCACGCCAACCCCGCCGCAGGTCGGACAAGGCTCGGCGGAGCGAATCACGCGCGCCTTGCCCTGCTTTTCCTCGCGCGCGATCATCCCGCTGCCGCGGCAGGTGGCGCATTCGTCCTCGGCGACGAGATCCAGCCGCCGCTTCGCGCCCTTGACCGCATCGGCCAGCTGGATTCTGACTTCGGCGCGAAGATCGGGCGCGCGCGCCGGCTCGGCGCCCGCGCCGCTGGCGCCGAAATCGAAGCCCGAAAATCCGCGTGACGAGCCGCCGCGGCTGCGTCCGCCGGCGCCGCGTCCGAAGCCGCTTGCTCCGCCGCCGCCGAAGAATTGCGAAAAGAAATCGCTGAAATCGCCGCCGCCGAAATCCGCGCCCGCGCCGGCCGCCGATTGCTGCCGCGCGTAGCGGCGCATCATCTCTTCCTGCGATACGCCGTGCTCCCAATCGGCGCCGAGTTCGTCGTACTTCTTGCGCTTGTCGGCGTCGCCGATGACCTGGTAGGCCTCGTTCAGTTGCTTGAATTTGGCCTCGGCATCCTTGTTGTTGGGATTTACGTCGGGATGGAATTTGCGGGCGAGCTTGCGGAAGGCACTCTTGATTTCCGCCTCGCTGGCTTTCCGCTCGACCCCGAGAGTTTTGTAGTAGTCGCGAAATTCCATCTGGAATACTCAGTCGGGAACATTCGCCGCCTCAAATACTATACTCACTTGGCATGCTCGATCGGCATATCAAGCATCGGATCGCGGCTCCGGCGGACCACCGGCCGCCGAGTGCTCCGTCAGCGCCGCCATCCGCGCCTCCAGCGTGCGAAGTTCCGCGTCGAGCGCCGCCTGGCGGCGCCAGATGAACATTACGTAGAGGAAAATCACAACGAAAATGATGCTATACGCGGCGAACAGGTATCCGAAATGTTCCATCAGCTCAACTCCATTACCTCGGGTCGGATGCCGCCGCGGCCGCCAGCGCGATCCCGCCGGCCAGCCTGCCCATCCTGCTTCGCGTCCGCAACTGCGTGAATCGCAGCATCAGGATCCACGCCCACAACACCGTAAATGCCGTCAGCGACACCAGCAGCGTCCAGATCATCCGCGGATCCTCCAACCCATGGCCGCCCTGCTTGGTAACCAGCACCGCGGGATGGATCGTGCGCCACAGCCGCACCGAAGCGATAACGATCGGCACGTCCAGCGCGGCGACGATTCCGATCACCGCCGCGAAGCGGGCTACCTGCGGCGTGTCATCGGCGCTGGCGCGCAGCATCAGGTAGCCGCCGTACATCAGCCACAGGATAAAAGTCATCGTCAGCCGCGAGTCCCACGTCCACCACGTGCCCCAAATCGGCTTGGCCCAAATCGACCCCGTGACAATCATCAGCGTGCAGAAGATCATCCCGGTTTCGGCGGCGGCGTAGCCCAGATCGTCCCACAGCTGATCGCCGAGCCACAGGTAAAATATCCCCGCTATCGCGACCAGCCCGAACGACGCGAACGCGACCCATGCAAGCGGGACGTGAAAATAAAAGATCAACTGCGCGATTCCCATCTCGGCATCGGGTGGAACGTAGTCGAAGACCATGAACAGCGACGCCAGCATCAGCGCCAGCGTCGAGAATCCGAGCCAGTTGCGAATCGTGGGGTTGTTCATGGCGCCACCGGTCTTTTCCTTTCGTCAGTCCCCGCCTACCACATGCTCGAACAGCAGGTAACCGGCGGTGACGAACAGCACGTCGAACGCGATCATGATCTTCAGCCAGTCGCCCATCGACTCGAGCGGCGCGCCCGCCAGCGCACCCGCACTCGCCTTGACGCCCGCAATCAGCGCCGGCACGAAAATCGGCACCGCAAGAATCGGCAATAGCATATCGCCGCCGCGAGTGCGCCCCGTGATTGCGGAGAGCAGCGTCGCCAGCGCCGAAAATCCGATCGCGCCCAGCACCAGAATCGGCGCCAGCCGCGCGATCGATGCGTCGAAGTCGAGATTGAAGAACAACACCATCAGGATGACCGCGCCAACCTCGGCCACCGCCATGAAGATCAACGCGGCCGCGAGTTTCGCCGCGTAGAGCGTGGCGGGATCGAGCGGGCTGAGCAGCAGGCCGCGAATCGCGCCGTTGTCGCGCTCGGCCAGCAGCGCGCGATTGGCGCCCAGCATCCCCGCGAACACCATCGCGACCCACAGCGCGCCCGCCGCCGCATCGACGCTGCGCACCCGCGCCGCGCCCAGCGCGAACACCAGCACCACCAGCACCAGCATCGACAGCGCGAGCAGCGCCAGCGTGCTCTCGCCGCTGCGCAGTTCGAGGCGCAGGTCCTTGCGCAGGACGGCGGCAAATCCCGACACGGCTTCTATCTGCCCAGCAGCGAGCGGATTCGCCCGCCGCGCCGGACCTCCTCCTTATGCGCATGCTGCATCAGGCGGCCGCGCGAGATTTCGAACACCGCCAGCTCGACGCCGTCTATTTCGGGGATTCCATGGGTAGTTGCCAGCACGCAGGCGCCGCGTTCGACCGCGCCGCGAATCAGCGCCGCGACGATTTCGGCGCCGTCATGGTCGAGCGACGCAAACGGCTCGTCGAGCAGCAGCAGCGCCGGCTCGGCAAGCATCGCACGCGCCGCCGACAGGCGCTGCTCCATCCCGCGCGAGAACGCACGCACGCGGGTATCGGCAGCGTCGGCCAGTCCGACCCGGCCGAGCCATTGGCCGGCGGACTCGCGCGGGTCGGCCAGCGAATACAGTTCAGCGTAAAATTCGAGATTCTCCCGCGCGGTCAGATTCGGGTAGAGGAAACTCTGATGCGCCATCAGGCCGATTCGGCGCCGATAGCGCGCCGCGAGCCTGCGCGTGTCCTGCCCGAAGACCAGCGCGTGGCCGCCGCTCGGTGCTTCGAGTCCGGCCAGGATTCGCAGCAGGGTGGATTTCCCGGCGCCGTTGCCGCCAACTATAAACGCGCCCGTGCCCGCCAGCAGCCGCAATTGCACTTCGCGCAGGACCGGCGCCAGGCCGTAAGTCTTTGCCAGGCTGCGAGTCTCGACGACGGGCGCCGACATCACTCCGTCCAGGCGGCCGCGCCGCCGATCGGCTTGATCGCAAGGCCGCACTGCGCGCAGAACTTCGAGTCGTCCTCGGCGCGTGCTCCGCATTGCGCACAGAAGCGAATCTTGCGCCCCGGCGACGGCGAGGATTGCGGCGGCGGCGGTTCGGGGTGCGCGACGGGCGTCACCGGTCGGCGTGGCGCCTGCGTCACAGGTGCGGAGGAAAGCTTCTTCGGGTTTGCGGCCCTGCCGGTCTGCAGGCGGAACTTTTCGACCGCGGCCATCGCGGTCAGCGCCCGCTCCTCGAGCGCCTGGTGCATCGATTCGTAGTCCGCGTCGGACAGCTTGCCCATCTCGCGATCGAACTCGAGTTCGCGAAGACCCTGCACCGCCAGCCCGCGTTCATGCTCGTCGCGCTCCGCTTGAAGTTGGCCCGGCGATTTGGCGCGCGCTCCGACGAGCCCGATGCCGAGCGGAGCCGCCACGAACAGTGCGACTCCGGCGACAATTAGCGCGGCGGCAAGAATGAACATCGGTTATCTGCGCTCCTTGAGTTCGCTTTCGAGTCTGCGCCTGAGTTCGGGATCGAATGACGACGGCTCCCCGGCCGGTTTCGAGCCCGACGGCGCAGACGGCGAATTGGAGCGCCATCGCCCGACCACGAGCGCAATCAAGCCGCCGCCGAGTACCAGCGCGATAAAAGGCATCGTCCAGGCGAGCAGATTGAAGCCCTCAGCGGTCGGCGCGGACAGAATTTTCTCGCCGTACTTGTGGCGATAGAAGGCGATTATCTGCGCACGGCTCATCCCTTTGCGGATCATGGCGTCTATCTCGGCGCGGATCGGCACTGAAAAGCTGCAGGTCGGCATATTGCAGTTGGCGACGGTGAGACCGCATCCGCATTGACAGGTCAATCCTTCGGCAACCTCCGCGGTGGTTGTGGTTTCCGCCGCAAATATTTCCCGTGAAACGTTTCCTGGTTCAGGAGAAAGAAAAACCAGCAGCGCGACCACGATCAACGCGAGCCGCGGCGACGATGCGAATGCGACTGGCGAACGCACCGGGCTCAATCGCCCCCGGGAGCGGCCAGGTCGGCGAGGTCGCCGGTGGCGGCGGACGAGCGGCTCAGCACGGTCGCGATTGCGGCACGCTCGCGCACGTTGGGCCACATCACAATCACGGTGCCGAGCACCATCAGCAGGCCGCCAGCCCATAGCCAGAACACCAGCGGCGTCAAAAACACTTCCAAGGTCGCGGTCTGACCGCTCTCGTCGATTCCGGCCAGTACCACATAGAGGTCGCTTAAGGGAGTCGAGCGGATTGCGACTTCGGTCGCGGGCTGCTGCGCCCGTATGTAGAAAAGCTTGGCCGGCTTCATCACGGTGATTTCGCGGCCGTCAGCGCCCAGCACCTCGACGCGTGCGGTCGCGCTCGCGAAATGACTCGTGTCGACCTCGGTGAACCCCAGGAAGCGCAGCCGGTACGAACCAATCGTAAAGCTGTCGCCCTCGTGCACGCTCTTTTTCACTTCGGTGCGGAAGAACGACGAGCCGACGATTCCGACGAACGCGACGATCACGCCGACGTGGATGACGTAGCCGCCGTAGCGGCGGTTGTTCTTGGCAACCAGATTGACCAGCGCTTTGGCGCGCGGCTCGGCCATCATGTGGCGGCGCGCGTTCATCCCGCGGCGAAACTCGACCAGTACGGTGCCGATCACGAACGCGCCCAATGAGAAGGCGGTAAGCACGTACCATTGGCGCAATCCGGCCGCGGCGCAGGCGATCCCGGTCGCGACCCCAATCGCGACCGGCGCGGCGAAACTGCGCACCAGATTGTCAGCGGTCGTGCGCCGCCACGCGATCAGCGGTCCGATCCCCGTCAGGAACACCAGCCCCAGCGCCAGCGGTGCGATGACGCGATTGAAGAACGGCGGGCCGACGGTAATCTTCACCCCGCGCACCGCCTCCGACAGCACGGGAAAGATCGTGCCCCAGAAAACCGCGAACGTGATCCCGACCAGGATGAGGTTGTTGAACAAAAACGCGGCCTCGCGCGACAGGTACGACTCAAATTCGGCGGGACTGCGCAATTGCTTCGAGCGGAAGATCAAAAGTGCGGTGTAGGCCAGCGTCACCGCTACCAGGAAGCTCAGGAAGTATGGACCCAGGCCGGATTCGGTGAACGAATGCACCGACGAGATGACCCCGCTGCGCGTGATGAAAGTGCCGAACAGCGTGAGTCCGAATGCCAGTCCGATCAGCGACAGGTTCCAGACCTTCAGCATGTCCTTGCGTTCCTGGATCATCACCGAATGCAGGTACGCGGTCATCACCAGCCACGGCATGAAGGCCGCGTTCTCGACCGGGTCCCACGCCCAGTAACCGCCCCAGCCGAGAACTTCGTAGGCCCAGCGCGCGCCGAAGATGTTGCCGAGACTCAGAAAGAACCAGGAAAAAATCGCCCAGCGGCGCGTCGAGCGAATCCATCCGTCGTCGAGTTTGCCGGTCATCAGCGCGGCGGCGCCGAAGGCGAACGGAACCGAGGTGCTGACGTAGCCGGTGTAGAGAGACGGCGGATGTATCGCCATCCAATAGTTCTGCAGCAGCGGATTGAGGTCGGCGCCTTCGGCGGGAATCGTCGCAAGCAGATCGAACGGACGGGTGACGAAATTCAGCATCAACAGAAAAAAAATCGCAACGCCCGCCAGCACCGCCAGCGCGTAGGGCGCGGTGTCCGGATTGCGGCGGCGATTCTGGAACGCCGCTACCGACGTGAAGATCGCCAGCAACCAGGTCCAGAGCAGCAGCGAGCCCTGCTGCCCGGCCCACAGCGCGGTGATTTTGTAAGCGGTCGGGAGCGTGGTGCTGGAATATGAGGCGACGTACTCCAGCGAGAAGTCGCTGCGCAGCAGGGCCACCCACAGCACCACCACCGCTATCGTGACCATCGCGCACATCGACCAAATCGCGTGACGCGCGCTGACCACGAAGTCGGGCGCATTGCGGCGCACGCCGTAGATATTCGCGACGATGGAATAGACGGCGAGAATCAGCGCGATCGCCAGTGCGAGGTTACCCAGTTCCGGCATCGGTAAAATCCGCCGCTATTGTGCTTGTTTGGGCTTGTATTTGGAAGCGCAACTGGTCATCACCTGCGTCGCGGTGATAACGCCGCCCGCGCCGAGCTCGCCCTCCACGATAACGTCGCGGCCGGGCGCGAACATGTCGGGCTTGGGCTCGCCGGCCGCGACGACCCTGAACGAGACGGGATCGGTCGCGACGGGATCGGTCGCGACGACAGGTTTGATCGGCGCGGTGTCGGCATTGAGATCGGGAATCGGCACGATCTCGAATTTCAGGGTCAGCGTGTTTGGCTCCCAGTTGACCGTCCCGGGCTTGACGCGGCCTGCAACCCGGATCGCCTGCCCGCCAAGCTCGCTCTGGCGCGCGGCCACTTCAGAAACGGTCAGGTAGTATTCCGACGTGGTGCGCATCGCATTGCCGATAAGGTAGCCGATCGCCAGGATGATCAGTCCCGCGCCGATGAAAAATCGTGGACGTATGTTCATTTTTTAATTTCCCAGATTCATCATGATTGTTTCAGGGGGCGCAAGCGCAAGCAACCGCCGCAGTGGTGCCTTCTGCTACACTAGTGCCGAGTTGAAGTCGAAGAGAAGACTTGGATTTGAAACGCACACTGGGTTTCGTTTTCGTTTTTCGTTGCTTCCTGCGCGATTAAGCGGTATCGCGAAACTGGTGCCTCGATGGATATGAAGGAACATTGGGAAAAAGTTTACGGCGCCAAAGCGCCGGATCAGGTGAGCTGGTTCCGCCCCCATCTGGAGACTTCCCTTGCTCTGATTGAACGTGCGGGGGGCGATCGCTCGGCATCGATCATTGATGTAGGCGGCGGCGCATCCAGTTTGGTCGATGACCTGATTGCCAGCGGATACCGGAACATCACAGTTCTCGATATCTCACAGGCGGCTCTCGATCTCGCAAAAAAGCGCATAGGCAAAGCTGCGCAATCCATCCATTGGCTGCATGAAGACGTGACCCAAGCGAACCTTCCGGCTCATTCATATGACATCTGGCATGATCGGGCCGTTTTTCACTTCCTGACGCAGCCGGCGCAGCGACTCGCTTATGTTCGCAACGTCGTCTTGGCCGTCAAACCTGGCGGTCACGTTATAATCAGCACCTTTGGCCCCGAGGGTCCCAAGCAGTGCAGTGGCCTCGAGGTAATCCGCTACGACGCCCAATCGCTTCACCAGGAATTTGGCCGGCGATTCCGCTTGATCGAAAGCTCCAAGGAATTGCACGACACGCCGTTCGGGACCACGCAGCAATTTCTGTACTGTTATTGCACATTGGAACCAGAACCAATTCCGCGATAGCCCCAGCGCCACGCTATAGGTGATCCTGCTCCATGCCCGATAATTCGAAGCTTCCGATTCTAGACCACCCGCTCAAGCAACCAGCCGTGTTCACTGCCCGCAACCTGATGGCCGATGTCCGCCGTGCCCGGCGGATTCCAGACGGCGTCGTTCCCCCGCTCTGTGTTCTTGATTTCGACGGAGATCTCACCGATTGGCTTGTTCAAAAGGGCATCGCCAGGCCGTTTCCGTCGTGGCCGTGTTTTCACACGACCATGTTTGCAATCGAAGTCGAAGGCGTGAGGTGCGGAATAATTCCGCGAACAATCGGCGGACCCTATGCGGTCTTAATTGCCGAGCAATTGGACGCGGCGGGAGCCCAACTGATTATCGGGCTGACCTCCGCCGGTCGAGTGTCTCCCGACCTGCCACTCCCGTGCTTGGTGGTTGTCACTGGCGCGATTCGTGACGAAGGAACGTCTTACCATTACCTGCCTGCAAGCAGGGAGATTGCCTGCTCCGCGCCGGTGCTGCCACTTCTTGAGCGGGAGCTTATCGAGACCGGCTGGACCGTTCGCTCCGGCAAAGTCTGGACCACCGATGCTCCATATCGGGAGACGAAACAGCAGCTTCAATGCTGGGCGAACGAAGGCGTTCTCGCGGTCGAGATGCAGGCAGCGTCTTTATTTGCTTTTGGTGTGACCCGGGGTGTCGCCGTCGCTTGCGTTGCGATGGTCAGCAACGCCGTCGATCATGACGGGCGGCAGTTCGACACCGGCTCACAGGAAGACGGGCTGCGGATTCTCAAAGGCTGCGCCCGCGCGTTCAGGGATGAACTACTCAGCCTTACGCCGGATCGTCCGTCGTGATACCCGATCGAGTATGGACAACAGTCGGATTGCTGTACGCTCGCGCACTCGCCGCAAGGGCCGCGCGGCGACCGCCATCGGCGACAACGATACACTCGCTTCCGGCAGAATAATTTTTGACGGAACAAAGCTAGCCCTAGAGCGTTGCCGCCCCAAAACCACAAGGGATTGTATAAACGGCCCTCTTCCCGGCCAATCGGCCAGTCAGAATTTGCAGCGCCCATTCGCACAGAGGCCACAAGGCGACGGTGAAGAGCAAGGTCTCCGGGGTCCCTCGACTTCGGCAGCCTCCGCTGGGGATGACGGAGAAGGAATCAGCCGTCTTCGGACGATTCGGAATCGGAGCGTGAGTCCAGCGGGCCGAAGGCGACGCCGCGCTTCGAGGCGCGAATAAAATCCACCATCTCGATTACTTCGGGCGCAAGGTCGCCGGATTTCTCGAGTCTCTCGATTGCAAGTTTGAGATTCTGGCGCGTGCCGAAGAGCGCTGCGAAAGCGTGCCGGAGCGCATGAATCGACTTCGACGAAATTCCCGCGCGCTTGAGTCCAACGACATTGATCCCGCGCAGGGTATGGGTGCCGTCCATGATGCAGAACGGCGGCACGTCGCGGCTGGTGCGCGACAGACCGCGCATCATCGCGAGCCGTCCGATGCGAGTGTACTGATGCACGACGCAGTTGCCCGAGACCAGCGCGCGGTCGCCGAGCTCGACCCATCCGGCGAGCAGCGCGCCGCCGGCGATGATGGTCGAGTTGCCGATTCGGCAATCGTGCGCAACGTGCGCATTCTGCATCATGAAGTTGCCGTCGCCCATGATGGTGACGTCGCCGCGCTCACTGCCGCGATGGACGGTGGAATATTCGCGGAAGATGTTTCGATCGCCGATTTTCACCGAGCGTGCGCCGCCGGTGTAAGTCAGGTCCTGCGGCTCGTCGCCGATTACCGCGCCCGGATGAAGCACGTTCTCGGCGCCGAGTTCCGTGACGCCGAGAATCGTAACGTGGCCGATCAGACGGGTGCGCGCACCGAGGCGAATTTTTCCGTCGAGCAGGCACAACGGACCGACCTCGACGCCCGCGGCCAGCTCGACCTCGCCGCTCACCACCGAAGTCGGATGAATCCGCGCCGCCGCGTCACGCGTCAATTGAGGAGCCTGCGCTTTTTCAGATCGTCGTGATGCTCGTTGTCGGCGCCCTTCGAGCCCTCCACCTTGTAATCGCCCGAAGCCCACGTGCCCAGGTCGATCATCTGGCATCGCTCGGAGCAGAACGGACGAAAGCGATTCCGGGACGACAGGTCGGCGGGCTTTTTGCAAATGGGACACGTCATCGTGAGCTACCGTGCTCAAAGAAAATTGTCAGATGAACGCGCGCTGCGCAACGAGGTGAGCCAAGTTCCGCACAACCCTCGTGGCGCGCAACGCGGCACCCTGGCTCGGGCGAGGCAGGAATCGGCTCAGAAAACGTCGGTGCCGCATCGATCGTCGCCGCCCGAAGCCTGAAAAACACCCACGCCGAAGTTGTACGCAAAGCGCTCGAAATAGCAGAGCTGCTTCTCGTGGGCGGGACCCTTGTAGATCAGCCTGACGTGGACTTGCAGGTTGGATTTGCCCGCCGCGACCGCCTGGTATTTGTCAGGCGGCAGGGAGACGTAGAAGTAGTGCGGTACATTTGGCGACAGAATTCCCGCGTCTTTCGCCGACATCGCGTCGGCAGGTTTGACGACCCTGCCATCGATCACCGCATGTACGGACACGATCGCATCGAGGGCGGGGATACTTCCGAAATTTCGAAAATTGACCGAAATCATCGGATGCTGCGCGTCGGTCGCCTCGAAGGTAACCTGCTGGACGCCGAGGAACGGGCGATCCGCAACGGCAAAGATCGTGCTGGTGAGCATCGCCGTGCGCCAGGTGGCATAGGCGCTGAAAAAAGTGGCGAGCACCATCAGGATCGCCATGAAATCGCCGAGTTTGATGACCTGCGCGAGCTTGGCGAGTTGGGAGCGCTCGGTGCGCAGGATGTCGCGATCGCGGCGCTCGGCGGACGATTGGATATGCGGCGGCTCGCTGGGATGCGGTTGAGATTCGTTTTTCTGGTCGCCCATTGCGGACTGTATAGCGCGGGCGCCCGCCGGTGGGAATGGACCGGCTGCGCTACGGAACGGAGAACCAGATCACCGCAAGCGGCGGCATCTGGATCGCGATCGAGTGCGAAAATCCGCGCCACGCAGTCGCGGTGGCCTCAACCCCACCCATGTTGCCGATGTTGGACCCGCCATACGCAGCCGAGTCGGTGTTGAGAATCTCGCGATAGAATCCGGGGCCGGGCACGCCGACGCGATAGCGGCTGCGCGGCAGCGGCGAGAAATTGCATACGCATACGATGCGGCGGCCGGTACTCGGCGCCACCCGCATGAAGGCAATCATGTTGCGGTTGGCGTCGTCCGCGTCGAGCCATCGAAAGCCGGCCGGATCGGCGTCAGCCTCCCACAGCGCGGGCTCGTCGCGGTAGATGCGATTGAGGTCGCGCACCAGCACCTGCAGTTCGCGATGGTCGGGATAGTCAAGCAGGTTCCAGTCGAGGCTCGAGTCGTGATCCCATTCGCGCCACTGGCCGATTTCCTGGCCCATGAAGATGAGCTTCTTGCCCGAGCGCGCCCACATGTAGGCAAACAGCGCGCGCTGATTGGCGAATTGCCGCCAGCGGTCGCCGGGCATCTTGGCCAGCAGCGCGCGCTTGCCGTGCACCACCTCATCGTGAGAGAGCGGCAGCACGAAATTTTCGCTCCACGCGTAGAGCAGGCCGAAGGTGAGATCGCGATGATGGAAGCGGCGATAGATGGGATCGAGCGTGAAGTACTCCAGCGTGTCGTGCATCCAGCCCATGTCCCACTTGAAGCCGAAGCCCAGTCCGCCCATGAACACCGGGCGGCTGACCCCCGGCCACGCGGTGGATTCCTCGGCGATCATCATGATGCCGGGGTTGAGGCGGTACACGTCCTGGTTGAGCTTCTTGATGAATGAGATCGCGTCGAGGTTCTCGCGCCCGCCCAATGCGTTGGGAATCCATTCACCTTCGCGCCGCGCGTAGTCGAGGTAGATCATCGAGGCGACCGCGTCAACCCGCAGGCCGTCGGCATGGAACTCGCCCAGCCAGTAGAGCGCGCTGGCGGTCAGGAAGTTGCGCACCTCGGCGCGGCCGTAGTTGAAGATGTAAGTGCCCCATTCGGGATGATCGCCCTGGCGCGGATCGGCGTGCTCGAACAGCGCGGTGCCGTCGAAGCGGCCGAGGCTGAATTCGTCCTTGGGAAAATGCGCGGGCACCCAGTCGAGGATCACGCCGATGCCGCGGCGATGCAGTTCGTCGATGAGGTAGCGCAAGTCGTCGGGGCTGCCGTAGCGCGAGGTCGGCGCGAAATAACCGCTGACCTGGTAGCCCCACGAGCCGGTGAACGGATGCTCCATCACCGGCAGCAGCTCGACGTGGGTGAATCCCATGCCGGTCACGTAGTCGGCGAGCATCGGCGCCATCTCGCGATAAGTGAGCGAGCGATTGTCCTCCTCGAGCACGCGCCGCCAAGAGCCGAGATGGACCTCGTAGATCGAAACCGGGCTTTTGATCCATTCGCGCCGCGCCCGCTCCGCAAGCCAGTCTGCGTCGTGGAATTCGTAGCTCGATTGGTAAACGACCGAGGCCGTCGCGGGCGGCGCTTCCATCCGCTGCGCGAAGGGATCGCTTTTCATCAGCAGGCTGCCGTCGCGCGTGCGAATTTCGTACTTGTAATTGAATCCCGCGCCGACGCCGGGGATGAACAGCTCCCACACCCCCGAGCTGCCGAGCGTACGCATCATGTGGACCCGCCCGTCCCAGCGGTTGAAATCGCCGATCACGCTGACCCCGCGCGCGTTTGGCGCCCACACCGCAAACGACACGCCGCGCACGCCATCCATCTCGCGCAGATGCGCGCCGAGCTTGTCGTAGGCGCGATCGTCCTTCTGCTCGCCCCACAGATGAAGATCGAGCTCGCCCAGCGTCGGCATGAACGAGTACGGATCGTGAATCGTGATCGATTCGCCGTCGGGGTAATGAATCCCGAGCCGATACGGGAAAATCGAGATGCGGCCCTCGACCACCGCCTCGAACAGTCCGGTTGCGCCGAGCGTGCGCATCGGCCGCGGCGCGTCGCCCGCAACCAGCAGGTCGATCCGCGCCGCCCCCGGGCGAAACGCGCGGACCACGATGCGCTTGCCCTCGAGATGCGCGCCCAGGATCGAATGGGGATCGTGATGCTGCAACGCGAGCAGGCGGTCCAGATCCTCTTGTCGCGCGCTCGACTCGATGACTTCAGCCTTCATTTCCAAGTGCGAAGTCTAAACGATAGATTCGTCGTAAGCGACCCGCATCCGCAGGAGGCCGACCATGAGTTCCACGCCCAACCCCAGCCAACCCAACAACCTGCCCGGCTTCGACCCGCTGATGGGACAGCTCGAAGTGCTCGAGCCGGGAATCGCGATGTTCCACGGCTTCGCCAACGTCGCGTTCGCGTACGGGCGCGGCGAGATGATCGTCGTCGATACCAGCTCGCAGCAGATGGGCGCGATGGCGGTGCGCGCGATTCGCCAGGTCAGCGAGGAGCCGTTCGCGTTCCTCATCTACACGCACGGCCACGGCGATCACGCCTTCGGCACCGAGGCGTTCATGACCGACGCGATCGCGCGCGGGCATGCGCGGCCGAAAATCTGGGCGCACGAGCAGGTCGCCGCCCGCTTCGAACGCTACGCGCTGACCCGCGGATGGCAGCGGCATATCAATCGGCTCCAGTTCGGCGGCGCGTTCGCCGCCGAGCGACTGTTCGAGCCCAACTCGTTCACGCACCCCGACCTGGTTTATCGCGATGAACAATTTCTCGACCTGGTGGGCGAGCCGGTCGAGCTGCATCATGCGATGGGCGAGACGGACGACGCGACCTGGGTCTGGATGCCGGCGCGGCGCCTCGCAATGGTCGGCGATTTGATCGTCTCGTCGATGCCGAACACGGGCAATCCCAACAAGGTGCAGCGCTACACGCTTGAATGGGCGCAGGCGCTCGAGGCGATCGCCCAACGCGGGCCGCGTTACCTCCTGCCGGGCCACGGACCCGTCTATCGCGGCGAGCAACTATGCGCCGAAGTGCTGCGCGACACGGCGCGGGCAATCCGCTTCATCCATGATGAAGTCGTGCGCCGGCTCAACGCGGGCCAGTGGCCGGTGGACATCGTCGAGGCTGACATTTCAATTCCGGCCGAGCTCGCGGACAAGCCGTACCTGCGACCGATTTACGGATGCGTCGCGTTCGTGGTGCGCGACGTTATCCGGCGCTACGCCGGATGGTGGTCAGGCGAGCCGTCGCAAATGTTCCCGGCGACGCGCCATGAACGCGGCAACGACCTCGTCGCGCTCTGCGGCCGCGGCGCGATCGTCGCAAAGGCGCGCGCACTCAAAGATGCGGCCCAGCTCAGGCGCGCGCTGGCGCTTGCCGAGATCGCGCTCAATGCGAATCCGTCCGACCATGAAGCGATCGGGTTGAACGCCGAGATACTGGAGGCGATGGCGGCCGGCGAGCGATCGTTTATCGCGCGCAATTTTTTCGCCGGCGCCGCCCGCCAACTCCGCGCGCGCGCGCCCGTTGGCACGGGTAGCCAGTGTTAAGGCCGCCCGCCGTTGGCGGGCGCGGGCAGGGGCTGACCTCCTTCGACTTCGCTCAGGGCGGGCTCCGTCGAGGGGACCCCGGCTCTTTCCTTTCCGTCATCCCGAGCGAAGCCGAGGGACCCCGGCTCTTCTCGTGAGGCCCATAGCGTCACTCGGAACTCAGATCGTTCCACGCCGGATTCATCGACTCGATCAGCTTTATCTTTTTATCCCGTCTCCAATTCTTCAGTTGCTTTTCGCGTGAAATCGCCGCGGCTGGATCCGCGAACTCCTCGAACCAGACTAGCCGATGAACGTTGTAGGATGAACGTTGTAGGTGGCGGTGAAGCCTGAAATCTCCTTCATCTTGTGTTCGTCAACTCGGCGACGGAGATCGTTCGTAACTCCGATGTAGATCGTGCGAGATGGACTCGCGACGATGTAAACGAAGAAGGACCTTCCTGCTGAGCGCATCACTGACCTGACTATCTCGAATGGAGCGGAGCCGGGGTCCCTCGACTCCGGCAGCCTCCGCTCGGGATGACAGAATTGAGTCGCTTATTCCGTCATCTTTTTGTTGTGTCATCCCGAGCGTAGCCGAGGGGACCCCGGCTCTTTCCCCCGCTACTTCGGGGCGTCGGGGATCAGCTTCAGCTTGCCTTGCTTGACGGGACGGTTGGGGCGCATGGCGCCCGCGGCGGCGCCGGTCGCCGCGCCCGCACCGCGCCGCCCTCGAGTCTTCACCGGGACGCCCTTTTCGCTGACGTCCTTTATCTTGTGCCCCTCGAGCCTGCCCCGCGCCGCATCGCTGGCGTGTTGATGGGCGGAGCCGGGCGGAGCGGACGGCTGCTCGGAACGGCGCGGCTGATCCATCCCGAAGGCGCGCCGCTCGAGCTTCTTTATCTGATCGCGCAGATCGGCGGCCCGCTCGTAATCGAGTTTTTCCGCCGCGTCCATCATTTGCCGCCGAAGCGCGGTGATCCTGTCGGGCAACTCATGCGCCGGGATGAACTCTTCATCCGCCGCCTGGTCGTCGCCTATTTCGGGCACCACCGCCCACTCGGGCGAGTACATCTCGACCAGCGACGCGTCGATCGCCTTGGTGATCGAGGTGGGCGTGATGCCGTGCTGCTCGTTGTAGGCGAGCTGCTTGGCGCGCCGGCGATAGGTCTCGTCGATCGCCCGTTCCATCGATTTGGTGACGACGTCGGCGTACATGAGTACGCGCCCGTTGATGTGGCGAGAGGCGCGGCCGGTGGTCTGAATCAGCGACCGGGCCGAGCGCAGGAAGCCTTCCTTGTCGGCGTCGAGAATCGCCACCAGCGACACTTCGGGCAGATCCAGACCTTCGCGCAGCAGGTTGATTCCGACCAGCACGTCGAATTCGCCCTTGCGCAGGCTGCGGATAATCTCGACGCGCTCGATAGTCTCGATGTCCGAGTGCAGATAGCGCACGCGGACGCCGAGGTCGTGGTAGTAGTCGGTCAAATCCTCGGCCATCTTCTTGGTCAGGCAGGTCACCAGCACCCGCTCGTTCACCGCGACGCGTTTGTGGATTTCCTCGAGCAGGTCATCGACCTGCGTGCCGGCCTTGCGCACCTCGATTTCGGGATCGATGAGTCCGGTCGGGCGAATCAGTTGCTCGACGACGAGCCCCGATGATTTCTGCAGCTCGTAATCGCCCGGCGTCGCCGAAACATAGACCGCCTGCACCACGTGCGATTCCCACTCCTCGAAATTCAAGGGGCGATTGTCGAGTGCGGAAGGCAGCCGGAAGCCGAAATCGACCAGCACCTGCTTGCGCGACCGATCGCCGCGATACATCCCGCCAATCTGCGGAATCGTTACGTGACTCTCGTCGATGAAGAACAGCGAATTGTTCGGAAAGTAGTCGAGCAGCGTCGGCGGCGCCTGTCCGGGCAGCCGTCCCGTCAGATGGCGCGAATAGTTCTCGATTCCCGGGCAGAAGCCCATCTCGGCCAGCAGCTCGAGATCGTACATCGTGCGTTGCTCGAGGCGCTGGGCTTCCAGCAGCCGATTCTCGGTGCGGTAGAACTCGAGACGCTCCTTCAGTTCGACGCGGATGTCCTGCACCGCGATTTCCATCCGGTCCGAAGTCGTCACGTAATGCGACGCCGGGTAGATCGCGACGCTCTGCAGCTTGCGAATCACCTTGCCGCGCAGCGCGTCGATTTCGTACAGCGCCTCGACCTGGTCGCCGAAGAATTCCACTCGCACCGCGCGCTGCTCTTCGTAGGCCGGAAAAATCTCGACCGTGTCGCCGCGCACCCGAAACGTCCCGCGATGAAAATCGTAGTCGTTGCGCTGATACTGGATATCGACCAGCTTGCGCAGCATCTTGTCGCGGTCGATGGTCTGCCCCTCTTCGAGGAACACCAGCATCTCGAAGTACACCTCGGGTTCGCCCAGGCCGTAGATGCACGAGACCGACGCCACGATCAGCACGTCGTTGCGCTCGAGCAGCGCCTTGGTGGCGGAATGGCGCAGCTTGTCGATCTCATCGTTGATGCTCGCGTCTTTCTCGATAAACGTGTCGGTCGAGGGAACGTACGCTTCGGGCTGATAATAGTCGTAGTACGAGACGAAGTAGCGGACTGCATTTTCCGGGAACAGGCTCTTGAACTCGTTGTAGAGCTGCGCGGCCAGCGTCTTGTTCGGCGCCATTACCAGCGTGGGCCGGTTCACCCGCGCGATCGCGTTGGCCATCGTGAACGTCTTGCCCGAGCCGGTGACGCCGAGCAGGACCTGATGCCGGACGCAATCGTTCAGGTTGCGGACGATCGATTCGATCGCGGCCGGCTGGTCGCCGTCGGGCTTGTAACCCGAGACCAGCTGGAAACTTCCCTCTTTGCCGCGCGCCAGTGAGAGCATGATGAGCGACGCAGTCTAGCAGGCTTTCCGCTCTCTTTTTAGTATTCGGAATCAAGCTCAGCCGGGTTTTGCGGTTGCCGGCCCGGCCAACCGAAATCTGACGGTCATGCACCCTTTTGGGGAACACGAACTTACTCAACCCGAGAAAACGAGTGCGCAATCCGCGGATCTGCTAGGATATGCTGGCAAGGGATCGATGGCATATCGATTGCTCCTTCAGTTGAGCTTGGCCGAGAACTAGGAAAAATCACAGAGGAGAAATCAAATATGAAGCACGCGAAAGCCATACTAGCCGGCGCGATTGCGCTACTCGCGGCTGCGATGCCCTCGATGGCGATGGCGCAAACGCCGTGGGGAAATGAATTCCAGAATTGGCTGGCCAATCATCCAAACGCCGGCAACCAGCTGCACCAGAACCCATATCAAATCTATGATCCGGGCTGGCGCGCGCAGCATCCCGAAGTTCAGCAATACATTCAAAGCAATCCCAGCTTCTGGAACGGAATGCGCTTGAACGGAAACCAGTATTTTGGCCCGAGGCTCAACGAGTACCTCAACAACCATCCCGGCGTGGGTGCGCAAGTACGCGCCAATCCGGAGCTGCTTTACGACCGGCAATTCCGCCGCCAGCATCCTGGTTTGCAGGAGTTCCTCCAGAACCATCCCAACGTATGGCGGAATTTCGCGGCCGGGGGGCCAGCCTCAGGTCCCGGCGGCTGGGGCGCCTACGACCAGAATCGTCAGTGGCGCAACGCCGACTGGTGGCATCAGAACGATCCCGATTGGATGTACAGGAACCATCCCGAGTGGGCCGAGAATCATCCCGACTGGCGCGCAAACGACGGTGACTTCGACGACAGTCACGTCTGGCACAATCGCGGCTGGTGGAACAACAATCACCCTGATTGGGTCCAGAGACATCATCCCAACTGGAACAAGCACGAGCAGCATCAGGCTGCCAAGGAACAGCAGCATCAGGAAAAACAGCAGGGGCATGAAGCCAAACAACAGGGCAATGCGCAGAAGCAGGGCCACCATAAGGGCGACCAGGGCCACTATTAATTCGACTCAGATGACCGCGCCGAACACCGTCGCTGCAGGCATTCATAGCGTCGTATGAGCCGAGCGTGACCGGGAAACCGCGGCAACTTCAGCACTACTTATCCACAGAAACCCCCGGGCTGCGCCGAGAGCGCCGGCCAGCCCGGGCAAAAAATCTCGCCTTTCACCCCCCGCACATGTTGCATTCTTGTTACCAATATAACTATATTTCCCCCGTCAATTGGGTGGGCTCGTTCCGGTTAGCGCATGTTTGAGGCTCAGGGGCAAGCGAGGGGTTCGCTTCGCTCATAGACGCACTTGGGTGAGGAGGAGTTCATGAGACTGAAATCAAGGCTTTTAAATGCGGTCGCTGGCGTCGCGTGTGCGGCGCTAATCGGCTCCAGTTTGAGCGGTTGCGCAAATTTGCAGAAGCCACGCTCGTGGGGAACCTGCGCGATCGTCGGAGGAGTGCTCGGCGCAGGCGTCGGCGCAGCCTCGGGAATCGTCATCGCTGACAAGACTTCGGGGCAAAATTCCCCTAGCAATTCCACCAGGGTTTATGCCGGTGTGGGTGGAGCAGTCATAGGCGCCGGACTCGGCGCGTTGGCAGGTCACTACATCTGCGATCCGCTGATTCCGCCACCGCCGCCACCACCACCACCGCCACCAGCGCCGCCTCCTCCTCCGCCACCGCCTCCGCCGCCTCCGGTCAGGCAGAAGCTGGTGCTGCGCGGCGTGCATTTCGACTTCAACAAGTCGAAAATCCGCCCGGGTGATGCCGCCGTTCTGGACGAAGCCGCATCAACTCTGAAGGCCAATCCGAACGTCACCATCAACGTCAACGGCTACTGCGACGCGATCGGCGGCGAGGAATACAACTTGAAGCTGTCTGATCGACGTTCAGACGCCGTGGTGGACTACCTGGTGAAAGCCGGAATCCCGTCGAGCCAGTTGATT